>CAZMBT010000018.1:0-18293 GCA_964564395.1 uncultured Alkalilacustris sp. | reverse complement strand
CGCGACGACATTCCGCATGGCGCCTCGCTCGCGGCGATCCTGCGCTTCGCGATCTGACAGGTATCGCGCGGCAAGGTGAAATCGGGGGCCAGCGGAGAATGGCCCCCGCGATCAGCGATCCGGCGCGGGGCTGCAGCAACCCCGGTAGGTCGCGCCGGTATCGTCCCCCGTGTGGCGAACGGACACCGTGATCGACAGACCGTAATCGCGATCGGACATGGTGTCGTTGCAGGACTCGCCGGTGACGGCCGCAAACAACTCGATATCCCGGCCGGTGGCCTTGAAGCCGGCGGTGCGCGGCAACGGGCTGCTGCGATGGGGCGCCGCCCAGTCACGCGAGAGCGTCCTGCGGTCTTCGCCGAAAACGAAATCGGCATACTCGATATGCGACCCGTCGCGCCCGTAATCGAGCAGCCAGCCCGGCTCCACCCCGCCGCAGCTCAGCGGTTGCGACAATTCGTGCCAGGGGTCCTGCACCTCGCGCGCCATGTAGCGCATGAACACCCAGCCCGAGCGCTCATACCTGTTCACGCGCCCCCAGGTCCCGGCCTCGTTCAGCTCGCTGACCACGACATGGCGGGCATCCGGCTCCAGGCCGTCGATGATATCGGCCGAGGCCGTCGGCCCCGAACGGATATTGAGCACATCGTCGGACGCCACATCCACCACGCGATAAAGCGCGGGCAACTCCTGCGCCGCGACCCCCGGCGCCATCAGCGCCAGCAGGGCGAGCATCGTCGCGACCTTCCTGATCATGCGTCTACCTCCGTCCCTGCCAGCTGATGGATGCACGCTGCCGAGTATAGAATTCGCCCATCAACCCGATCATCAGGCAAATCAGCGTCGCATAAAGCGGGTAGCTGATGGAACTGAAATGCGGGTTGTAGTTGATGAAAGTGAACCCGCGCGCCTGGTCGATGGCGTGAAACAGCGGATTCCAGTCGAAGAAGACGAGCATGTATCCGGGCAGCGCATTGGCGACGAAGAACTTGCCCGATGCGATCATGTTCGCGCGCATGTAGATCTGCGAGGTCAACTGCACGAAGCCGGGAAACCAGGGCTTGATGGCCAGAAACACCGTCCCGATCGCGACACCCGAAAGCCAGGACAGCATCACCATCGCGAATGCCCCGACCGGATCATGGATCGTGATCGGTTGCCATGCCGCGTGATAGACGAACAGCACCAGCACCAGCGACAGCACCTGAATATAGAGCGCGCCCAGCGCTGCGGCACCGATGGCGACAACCGTGTTCATCGGGGCATGCTTCATCATCGGCGACGTCGGCCCCTCTGCGCCGACAACGGCGCCCATGGCCTTGATATGCACCATGAACAGAAAGATCCCCGACATGATGTAAAGCAGGAAGTCGCCCCGAATCGCCGCGCCCCTGATACCGAGGATCGCGAACATCAGATAGAACACCGCCACGAGGATCAGCGTCTGCGCGACATTGAGGAACAGCCCGATCACCGCGTTTCCGTGGTTCTGGCGGACCCAGCGCACCGCAGAGTGATACATCAGATCCAGCACCACCAGCAGACGGCGGAAGGTGGAGGCCGACTTGTCGCGCGCAAACATCACCTGGTTGATCCTTTTGCCCAGACCGCGAATATCCTGCCGCGCGATCTTGCTCAAATCGTGGCGAGCGACGATAAGGCGCCGCATATCGATTGACAACCGAACCGCCAACCCGACCGGGAGCAGGCTGAATGGATTACGAGAACATGATGACGGTATTGCGTGGCCTTGCTCTGAAGGCCGGCGCGCGGATCATGGAGATTTATGAAAGTCCCGATTTCGATGTCCGCGCGAAGTCGGATTCCAGCCCGGTAACCGACGCGGATGAAGCCGCCGACGCCCTGATATCGGCCGGGCTGGCGGAGGCGTTTCCCGACATCCTTGTCGTGACCGAGGAACAGGCCGCATCGCACACCCACAGCGCCGCGCGATTCTTCATCGTCGATCCGCTCGACGGCACCAGAGAGTTCGTCCAGCGCCGCGGTGATTTCACCGTCAACATCGCGCTGATCGAGGACGGTGTGCCGGTGCGCGGGCTGGTCTACGCCCCCGCGCGCGGCCGCATGTTCTACACCGCCGATGACGGGCGCGCCGTGGAGGAACAGGGGCCCTTCGACCCCGACACGCCGGGCCCGCGGCGCATGATCTCGGTTTCGGTGCCGGATAACGATGCGCTGATGGTGGTGGCCTCGAAGTCGCATCGGGACAAGGCCACGGATGACTACATCGCGCGCTACGCGGTGCGCGACATGACCAGCGCCGGCTCCTCGCTCAAATTCTGCCTGGTCGCCAGTGGCGAGGCCGATCTATATCCGCGGCTGGGCCGCACGATGGAGTGGGACACGGCGGCCGGGGATGCGGTGCTTCGGGGCGCGGGCGGAAAGGTTGTGCGGTTCGACGATCACACGCCGCTGCGCTACGGCAAGACCGGGTACGAGAATCCCTTCTTCATCGCACATGCCCCCGGCGTGACGCTCAGGCAGGGATGACACGGGCCCCTGCCTGTCCCCCGGCCCGGCCGGACGCGCGCGCATCATGACGACGGGGGCCGACATCCCGGTCAGCGTCATCATCGTGAGTCGGGGCCGGCCGCGGGCCCTGCAACGCTGCATTGCCGGGATCGCGCAGTCCGATCACCCCATGACCGAGCTGATCGTCGTGACCGATGTGGCAGGCCGGTCGGCGGTGGCCGAGACGGGCCATGAACGCCTGATCAAGACCGTCCCCTTCGAAGAGGCCAACATCGCCGCCGCGCGCAATGCCGGGATCCGCGTCGCCGCCGGCGAGGTCTGTGCCTTCATCGATGACGACGCCGTACCCGAGCCGACCTGGCTGAGCCGCCTCGCCGACGCCTTCGCACGACCCCAGGTCATGGCCGCCGGCGGCTTCGTGCGGGGGCGCAACGGCATCTCCTTTCAGTGGCGGGCGCGGCTCGTCGACCGGACCGGGCACGCCGTCGACCTCGGGGTGGACCCCTACCGACCCAGCCTGCACAGCCCCGAGCCGGGCCGCGCGATCAAGACCGAAGGCACGAACATGGCATTTCGCCGGCACACGCTGCTGGAGCTGGGCGGTTTCGATCCGGCTTTCGCCTTCTATCTGGATGAGACCGACCTGAACATGCGCCTTTCGGGAACCGGGCAGCTCACGGCCATCGTGCCGCTGGCGCAGGTGCATCACGGTTTCGCCGCCAGCGCGCGGCGGCGCGATGACCGGGTGCCGCTGGATCTGCACGACATCGGTGCCAGCACGGCGGTCTTTCTGCGCAAGCACGCGCCGTCCTCGCGGCATGACGGGGCGCTGGATCGGCTGCGCCGGCACGAACGGCGTCGCCTGCTCGCCCACATGGTTTACGGCCGGCTTGAGCCGTCCGATGTCACGCGCCTGATGCGCGGGCTGGAGAGCGGCATCGCGGACGGGATGACCCGGCGACTGACCCGATTCACGCCGTTGACGACGGCGGATCTGCCGTTCCGGCAGCTCGATGTCGTCGGCCCGCGCCCGGGGCGCGTCATCGCGGGATGGTGCTGGCAGGATCGGCGGCTGCGTTCCGAGGCGCGGGCCGCGGTGCAGCGCGGCGCCATCGTCACGGTCTTTCGCTTCAGCCCGACAACGCTGTATCACCAGCACCGCTTTCATCAAGATGGCTACTGGGAACAGACGGGCGGCGTCTGGGGGCGGTCGGAACGGGACGGGCCGCTGATCAGGCCGGTCGGCTTCGCCACGCGCCTGCGGCAGGAAATGGCCCGCCTGTCGCCGCTGCGCGCGCTGGACACGATGATACACTGAACAAGGGCACATCCACCGGGAATGCGATATACTCGCCCGATGAGAGACATGGTATTGCCTGACCCGCGCCGGATTCGTGCGTCACGGCGCGGCGAACGGACAAGCAAGGCATAGGGGGACGCGCAGATGAAAAAGCAGGTGACAAAGGCCATCTTTCCGGTGGCGGGCCTCGGGACACGGTTCCTGCCGGCGACGAAGTCCATTCCCAAGGAGATCCTGACCCTCGTCGATCGCCCGCTGATCCAGTATGCGATCGACGATGCCCGCGCGGCCGGCATCACCGAGTTCATCTTCGTCACGGCCCGCGGCAAGGGCGCGCTCGAGGACTATTTCGACCGCGCGCCGGTGCTGGAAGCCACGCTGCGCGAAGCCGGCAAGACGAAGCTGCTGAACGCGCTCGCCGAGAGCGACATGGAAAGCGGTGCCATCGCCTATATCCGCCAGCACCGCGCTCTGGGGCTGGGCCATGCCGTCTGGTGCGCGCGCAAGCTGATCGCCAATGAGCCCTTCGCGGTGATCCTGCCCGACGATGTCATCGACGCCGAAATCCCCTGCATGAAGCAGATGGTGGATGCCCATGCCGAAACCGGCGGCAACATGGTTGCCGCGATGGAGGTTCCGCAGGATCAGGTCAGCGCCTACGGCATTCTCGATGTCGGTGACGCGCAAGGCCGTGTGCGCAGCGTCAACGGCATGATCGAGAAGCCCGCCGCGGAGGCCGCCCCGTCGAATATCGCCGCGATCGGCCGCTACATCCTGACCCCGCGCATTCTGGGCCATCTGGGCCGGCTGAATTCGGGGGCCGGCGGCGAGATCCAGCTGACCGACGCGATCGCGCGCGAAATCACCGCGACCGGCGACGTCAACGCCTTCCTGTTTTCCGGGCAGCGCTATGACTGCGGGTCGAAATCCGGCTTCCTGCGCGCCACGCTGGCGCTGGCGCTGGGGCGCGACGACCTGCGCGACGATCTCGGTGCCTATATCGACGAGATCGCCCATGCGAGACTGGCCGCGCAATAGCCGCGGGGCGCGGCATGTCCCCGCAGCGCCGCCCGATCCTGCTTGACCTCACCCGCCTCGTCTCGCGGGTGGGGCGTGGAACGCTGACAGGGATCGACCGGGTCGAGATGGCCTATCTCGACCGGATCCTGTCCACACCGGCACCGGTCTTCGGCCTGATCCGCAGCGCGCCGGGATATGTGCTGCTCGATCGCGGCGGGCTTGCGAAAACCGCCCGCCGCCTGCGCGGGCACGATCCGTGGGGACGCCCCGACCTGATCTCCCGCATGCATCTGCGCCAGCCCGAGTCGCGTCGCCGCGCCCATGCCGATCTTCGCCGCCTCGCGCTGAGCTGGTGCCTCCCGCGCGGCCTTGGCGCGATGCTGCACCGCCACCTGCCGGCGGATGCGACCTATCTGAATGTCGGGCATTCCAACCTCTCGGCGCGCTGTCTCGGGGCCCTGCGCCGCCTGCCCGGAATCCGTATCGGGGTAATGCTGCACGACACCATCCCGCTGGATCACCCCGACTTCGCCAGCCCCGGCGTCCCGGAGGCCTTCCAGGCAAAGCTGGCGCGCGTCGCCCGCGGCGCCGATTTCTGCATCTGCAATTCCGATGTCACGCGCCGGGCTGCGGAGTATCATCTCGCGCGCGTCGGACGTGTGCCGGCGATGTGCGTCGCGCATCTGGGGATCACCCCGGCCCGGCCCGCCGACGGCACCCTGCCCCGCGCCATCGATCCCGACCGGCCCCGCTTCGTGGTGCTCGGCACGATCGAGCCGCGCAAGAATCACGCGCTTTTGCTTGATGTCTGGGAGCTCATGGCGCGGGATCGGGGATGCGACGGGCAACGCCCGCAGCTCGTCATCATCGGAGCCCGCGGCTGGCGCAACGCGGATGTCTTCGCGCGCCTCGACAGCGGCCCGCTGATGGGGCGCGACATCCTCGAGATGGGCCCGGTGGATGACGCCACGGCGGCCGCAATCGTGCAAGGTGCCGAAGCGCTGCTCTTTCCGAGCCTGGCGGAAGGGTTCGGCCTTCCAGCGCTGGAAGCCGCTGCGCTGGGCACCCCGGTCATCTGCAGCGACCTGCCGATTTTTCGCGAGATCCTCGGGACATACCCGCTTTACGCGGACCCCTCGGATACCTATGCTTGGCGTGAACTTGTCGGATCAGCAATGGGCAAGGGAGCCCGGAACGCGGGCAGGGGACCACGCCCGACGATCCCGGGCTGGGACGCGCATTTCAGGCGCGTGTCCGAGGCCCTCGATACCGACATATGACATCATGCGCTGCGCGGCAGCCTGACATGGGGTAGGTGTGGGGGTTCTGGGTCAATACGGGCTGCGTCTGAGGCGAAAGCGCGCCCTGCTGAGGGCGCGACGCAAGGAGCTGGAATTGCGTTCGGTGACGAACCGGACGGACCGGATCAGGCGCGGTGATATCCTGCTCTTTTGCACGTTGCGCAATGAACGCGTGCGGCTGCCCTATTTCCTGAAGTATTACCGCGACCTCGGGGTGGCGCATTTCATCTTTGTCGATAACGGATCGGACGATGGATCGCGCGAATACCTGGCGCAGCAGGAGGATGCATCGGTCTGGACCACGCAGGCCAGCTACAAACGCGCCCGCTTCGGGGTGGACTGGCTCAACGCGCTCAAGCGACGCTACGCCCACGGCCATTGGGTTCTCGTGGTCGATGTGGACGAGTTCTTCATCTACCCGTTCTGCGACACCCGTCCCTTGCAAGCACTGACCGACTGGCTGGACGCCTCCGCCATCAAGTCCTTCTCGGCGATGCTGCTGGACATGTACCCGAAAGGACCGATCGACGCGGTCCCCTATGCCGAGGGGCAGGATCCGTTCGAGATCGCCTGCTGGTTCGATCCGGGCAACTACACGATTCAGCGCAATCACCGGTACCAGAATCTGTGGATACAGGGCGGCCCGCGCGCGCGTGTCTTCTTTGCGGACGACCCGGCCCGCGCCCCCGCGCTCAACAAGATCCCTCTGGTCAAGTGGCACCGCCGGAACGCCTATGTCAGCTCGACGCATATGCTCCTGCCGCGCGGTCTGAACAGGACTTATGACGAATGGGGCGGCGAAAAGGCCTCGGGTTGCCTTCTGCATGCCAAGTTTCTCCATACTTTCGTCGAGAAGTCCGCCGAAGAATTGGAGCGGCGCCAACACTACGGCGCCAGCCGCGAATACCGGGCCTACAATGAAGGCCTGAACGAAGATCGGGAACTGTGGTGCAAGTGGTCGGAACGCTACATAAACTGGCGCCAGCTCGAGATTCTCGGCCTGATGTCGAAAGGGAACTGGGCGTGAGGTCGGACCGGTGAGCGTCGGCTTCATCATGATGTGCCACACGGCGCTCCACCGCGCCGCACAGGTGGCCCGGCACTGGGCCGAACGCGACTGTCCGGTGGTCATCCACGTCGATCGGCGCGTGGACGCCAAGCGGCTGGACGAATTCCGCAAGCGGCTGGAGGATCTGCAGAATGTGCGCTTCTGCCGCCGCCACGCCTGCGACTGGGGCACATGGTCGCTGGTCGCGGCGATGCAGACGGCGTCGGAGGGGATGCTCGCCTGGTTTCCGCAGGTGCGGCATGTCTATGCTGCATCGGGGTCCTGCCTGCCGCTGCGCCCGGTCAGCGAATTGCGTGCCTATCTCGACGCGCGCCCCCAGACCGATTTCATCGAGTCGGTGACCACCGCGGATGTTGCCTGGACCATGGGCGGCATCGACCTCGAACGATTCACCCTGCATTTTCCGTTTGCCTGGAAGCGCCAGCGCTGGCTTTTCGACCGTGCGGTGGACCTGCAGCGGCGCCTCGGCGTGCAGCGCGCGGTGCCGGATGAGCTGGTACCGCATCTGGGGTCGCAATGGTGGTGCCTGACGCGCCAGACCCTGTCGGCGATCCTGCAAGACCCCGAGCGCGAGCGCTATGACCGGTATTTCCGCCATGTCTGGATTCCGGACGAATCCTATTTCCAGACGCTGGTGCGGCTTTACTCGCTCAATATCGAGAGCCGGTCCCTGACGCTGTCCAAGTTCGACTTTCAGGGCAAGCCGCACATCTTCTACGACGACCACCTGCAACTGCTGCGGCGGTCGGACTGTTTCGTGGCGCGCAAGATCTGGCCGCGCGCCGACCGGCTTTATCGTCACTTCCTGTCACAGAACCCGGATCAGGCCAGCCAGGCCGAACCCAATCCGGGCAAGATCGACCGGGTTTTCAGCCACGCCACGCGGCAACGCACGCAGGGGCGGCCGGGCCTCTACATGCAAAGCCGCTTTCCCAACCCGGGATGGGAGAACGGGGTGACCGCCGGACCCTATTCGGTGTTCGAGGGCTTCGCCGAGCTGTTCACGGATTTCGAGGACTGGCTGCAGAAGATCACGGGCGCGCAGGTGCATGGGCACCTCTTCGACCCTGACAAGGTGATGTTCGCCGACCGCGGAGCCTTCGGCAAGGGGGCCCTGTGCAGCAGCGCGGCCCTGCGCGACTACAATCCCTGCGGGTTCCTCACCAACCTTCTGTGGAGCTATCGCGGGGAGCGTCAATGCTTCCAGTTCGGCCCCCGCGACAACCAGGAAATCAGCGGCCTCATCGCCCACGACCCCAATGCCCAGATCTCGGTCATTTCCGGCGCCTGGGCGATACCGTTGCATCATTCCAACACCGATTTCGGCACGCTGCGGCGCACGGCGGCGCGGCTTCAGCGTATCGAGGAGGCGCACCTGCAGACCCTGCGTTCGCCGCATGTACGCGCGCGGGTGCGTATCTGGACCCTTGCGGATTTCGTTGCCAACCCCATGGAGCCGCTTCAGACGATCCTCGAAGAGATCGTACCGCCGGGTGGCAGGCGACTGACGGAAGCGCCGCGAATGGTGGATATCTCGAACTTCGGAAGGTTCCTGCAGAACCTGCGCAACCAGGGCATGAAGCCGACGGTCATGGGCGACTTCCCCGTCGAATTCGATCCGACACCTCCGTCGGGTGAACGCCAACGCCCCTACGTGGTGAAATAGCCCCATGACGGGACGCTTCGATTACTTCGTGATCTTCGCAGGCATGCGCACCGGCTCGAATTTCCTCGAGGACAATCTCAACGCCCTCGATTCCGTCCTGTGCCATGGTGAGGTGTTCAATCCGCAGTTTGTCGGCCACAAGGGTCGGTCCGAGCATCTCGGCATTTCCCTCGCCGCGCGCAACGCGAATCCGATCGCGTTGCTGGAGCGCATCCGCGCGCAGGACGGGCTGAACGGGTTTCGGTTCTTCCACGACCATGATCCGCGGATCCTCGATCACTGTCTGCAGGACAGGCGCTGTGCCAAGATCATCCTGACGCGCAATCCGCTGGAAAGCTATGTATCGCTGAAGATCGCCGCACAAACGGATCAATGGCGACTGACGAATACCCGAAACCGCAAGAAGGCGAAGGCCGTCTTTGACGGCGCCGAGTTCGAATCCCACCTGACCACGCTGCAACGGTTTCAGCTGCAGCTGCTGCATGGTTTGCAGGTTACGGGGCAGACGGCGTTCCGCATCGGTTATGACGATATCGGCGACCTCGATGTGCTCAACGGGCTTGCCGAGTATCTCGAGGTCGCCGACCGGCTGAAGGCGACGTCCAGCAGGCTCAAGCGACAGAACCCCGAGCCGGTGGCGGAGAAGGTCGCCAATCCCGAGGACATGACCGCGGCGCTGGCACAGCTGGATCTGTTCGGTCTGACGCCGGCCGCGCCCGAACTCGAACCCCGCCGCGGCCCCCGCGTGCCGACCCATATCGCCGCCCCGGCGACGCCGCTGCTGTTCCTGCCGATTCCGGGAGGGCCCGAGCCGGAACTGCGCGACTGGCTGGCGGCGCTGGATGACAGCACGATCGAGGCGCTGCGCACCGGTTTCAATCAGACCGCGCTGCGCCGCTGGAAGCGCGCGAACCCGGGTCATCGCAGCTTTGCGGTGCTGCGCCACCCGGTCCTGCGCGCCTATGCCTGCTTTGTCGGGCATCTGTTCGACCCGCAACAGGCCGAGCTGCGGCAGGTTCTGCGCCACGGCCACGGCCTGGACCTGCCCGAGACCGCCGACAGCCTTGCGGATGCAACGACACGGCGCATGGCCTTTCTGGATTTCATCGATATCGTCCGGCGCAGCCTGTCGGGGCAGAACGGGCTCAAGCCACCGCATCACTGGTCGACACAGGCGGCGATCCTGCAGGGCATTTGCGACTTCGCGCCGCCCGACCTCATCGCGCGTGAAGACACCCTCGATGCCGATCTTGGGCATCTGGCGGCGCAATGCGGCCGGGCACAGGCACCTTGCGTGGCGTCGCAGACGCGTACCCGGCTCGGCGCGACACTGGAGGAAATCTACGACCCCACGGTCGAGGCCGCGATCCGCAAGACCTACGACCGTGACTATGTCACATTCGGTTTCGGCCCCTGGCGCGGCTGAAGCCGCTGCGGACGGGTGGCGCGTCAGGCCGCGCGCGTGGCCCGCGCCTCGACCAGAATGGCGTGCAGGATTGCCGGATCGTTGTTCGCGCGCAACTTGGCGCGTACGCCGCCATCGCGCATCGTGCGCGAGATGAGCGCGAGCGCCTTCAGATGATCCACCCCGGAATCGTCCGGCGCAAAAAGCGCGAAGATCAGATCGACCGGCTGACGGTCGGCGGCATTGAAATCGAGCGCGCGCTCAAGCTTGAGAAACACGCCGCAGACCGAGTCGAGCCCCGAAAGCCGCGCATGCGGCAGGGCCACACCATGCCCGACAGCCGTCGGACCCAGACTCTCGCGTTCCTGCAGGGCGTCCACCACCGTGCCGGCGTCCAGCCCGTATGTCGCGGCGCCGATTTCCCCCAGGTGACGGAAAAGCCGCTTCTTGCTGGTCAGATGCCCCGCGACCTTGACGGCTTCGGGGACGAGCAGGCGCGTGATATCCATCCGGGCCTCCTTCTCAATTCCGGAAGTGATGGTGCAGCGGCTTCAGTCGCTGTTGGCCGGATCTATCCAGCCGATATTGCCGTCGTCGCGACGATAGACGACATTCACGCCGCCATGACGTTCGTTGCGAAATACCAGCACCGGCGTTTCCGCGAGTTCCATCTGCATCACGGCCTCGCCTGCCGACAGGGTCGGAATCCGCGTTTCCATCTCGGCAATGACGACAGGCTGCAGTGATTCGGGTTCCGCATCCGCCTCGGCCTCGCCGGCCGAAAGGATGTAGCTCGGCGCATCGTCATACCGGATGGGTTCGGCGCGAACGCGGTGATGATCCTTGAGCCGGCGCTTGTAGCGGCGCAGCTGTTTCTCCATGCGGTCGCGGCATTTGTCGAAAGCGCCGTAGATCTCGGTCGCCGCGGCCTTGGCGGACGCGCGCATCCCGGTGGACAGATGGATGGTCGCCTCGCACACATATTCATGGGCGTCGCGCGAGAAAATGATCAGCGCATCCGTGGGACGCTGGGCGTATTTCTCGACGACCTCATCCAGCTCGGTGCGAACATGCGTCTGCAGCGCGTCGCCGACATCGATCTGTTTGCCGCTGATCTGGTACCGCATTGGGCCTCCTGCTTTCCCGTTGGGGGCGACGCGACCGCTCAAAGCGCGAGTGTCGCGCAATGTCAATGATCCCGGCGCCGGTTTCTTCCTGCCATCCTGCCGCCAATGGCGGTTCGTATCGCCGCGCGCCGCCGCGACCCGGATGCCGGCACGCGCAGATATTGCCGGTATTTGGCGACAGTCCGCCGCGCGATGTCAACGCCTTCGGCCTGCAGGCGCCGACTGATTTCCGCGTCGGACAGCGGTTGACCGCAAGGTTCCTGCGCAATCAGCTCGGCAATCCGTCGCCGCACCGCAAAGGCGGACATGTCAGGACCGCGCCGATGCGGGATCGCATTGGAAAAGAACATCGCCAAGGGATGCAGTTGCCCGTCGCATGCCACGGCCTTTCCGGTCACCGCACGGCTGACCGTTGACGGATGAACACCAAGCCGCGCGGCGACCTCGGCACGGCTGAGCGGCTTGAGCGCCGCAGCACCCTCGCTGAAGAACTCGCCCTGCGTCGTCACGATGGCTTCTCCGACACGCTGCAGAGTATCGCCCCGAAAACGCAGCGCCGAAATCAGCGCCTCGGCGCGCGACCGGCACGAATCGGCGAAGGCGCTGCCGCCCGCGCGCGCCAGCAAGCCGTGATTGACCCGTGCGCGCGGCAGGTACTCCGCGCCCAGCCGCACGACCCAGCCCCGCGCGGCATCGCGCTCGAGCACGAGATCGGGCACCAGTGGCGTGGTCCGCGCTGGCGCGGAATCCACCGGCCGCGGCGACAGCGCCTGAAGCCGCGCGATCAGCGCGGGAAGCTCGGCGCGGGGCAGGCCGGTCGCGCGGGCGAGGCGCGGCCAGTCCTGTCGCGCGACGGCATCCAGATTCGAAACCAGTGCCCGCGCGATCGCCGGCACCACGCCCTGATCACATAGCTGCAACTCCAGACATTCGGCCAGATCGCGGGCGCCGACCCCGACGGGCTCGCAATCCTGCAAGACCCCGATACCCTCGCCGAGCGCGTCACGCGAAACACCCAGCCGATGCGCCAGCTCCTCCTCCGGGACCTCGAGATAGCCGTCCGCGCTCAGCTCGCCGACAAGACGTGTCGCCAACGCGCTCAGCCCCGGTTCCAGCTTGCGCAAGGCGATCTGGGCGCACAGATCCTCGTGGAGCGAGCGCGAACTTGCGACGGTGTCGAGCGCGACGTCATGGGCCGAGCGCATCACCGAGGCGCGCGGCGCCTCGTAATCGAGAAACGGGTTCGCCGCAGCCTCATCGGCCAGCACCGACTCGATCCGGTCGGCGGGGTATTGCAACAGTGCAAGCGCGGTCCGGATCGCCGGGGTCAGTGCAAGAGTCTGGCGTTGTGCGAGGCCGATGGTTTGCGTCGCCGACATGTCTGCTCCGGTGCTTCAGCCGATTCGAAATCCTGCCCCAAGATACACCTGACGCACCTTCTCGTCGCGCACGACCTCATCCGCGGTGCCACTTTTCAGCACACGGCCATCGTGCAGAATGTAAGCGCGTTCAACAATCTCCAGGGTTTCGCGCACATTGTGGTCGGTTATGAGAACACCGATGCCGCGATCCTTCAGCTGGACCACAAGGCCGCGGATATCCGCGACGGAAATCGGGTCCACCCCGGCGAAGGGTTCATCGAGCAGCAGGTACTTCGGATTCGAGGCGAGACAGCGCGCGATCTCCACCCGGCGCCGCTCGCCGCCCGACAGCGACAGCGCCGGCGCGCGGCGCAGATGCGTGATGGAAAACTCCGACAGAAGCTGTTCGAGCCGATCACGTCGCCGAGGGCGGTCGCGTTCGGTGATCTCGAGCACGGCGAGGATGTTGTCTTCGACGCTGAGACCGCGAAAGATCGAGACTTCCTGAGGCAGATACCCGATCCCGAGCCGTGCGCGCCGATACATCGGCAGCCCCGTCACATCCTGCCCGTCGATCGAGACACTGCCGCCATCCGGCGCGATGAGGCCGGCGATGATATAAAAGCAGGTCGTCTTGCCCGATCCGTTCGGGCCCAGAAGCGCGGCCACCTCGCCGCGCCCCAGCCGCAGACCGACATCACGGATTACCGGTCGGCGCTTGTAGCTCTTGCGCAGCCCCTCCACCTGAAGGCCCGAATGGTCTTCGGCGGCAATAAGCGTCGGGCGCGTCATTCAGCGGCGCCACCGGACTGGAGCAAGGTCCGCACCCGCCCTTCCACGGTGCCCGTCCCGGCGGCCAGGTCCACGCGCAGAAGATCACCCGAGATCGCATTCGGCCCCTGCGTCACCAGGACGTCACCTTCAATGACGATCTGCCCGGAGTCCAGGTCGTACACGGCCTCGCGTCCTTCGGCGGCCTCGCCGGCCGTTACCAGCGTGACGCCGCCGCGGGCATGCATGCGCCGGATCCGCCCCTCCTGTGCGGCCGCGTCACCGGTCCGGTACTCAACCTGCAACTCGTCGGCAGTCAGGCGCATATCCCCCTGTATGACGACGACATCGCCGCTGAAGATGGTCACGCCGTCGCTCTGATCGATGCTGAGGCGATTCGAGGTGACCTCGACCGGCTGCGCCGAATCGTGGGCGGCGCCATCGAAGGCCACATCCGCACCCTGCGCGTAGAGCGGCGCCGCCAGCCCCAGAACAGCACCGACGACCAAAGCATTCAGGACCCGCAGCATCATCGGAACTCCTCACTCCTCGGGCGTGTATAATAGCTCCACCCCCTCCGTGAATACCAGAATATACCCGTCTTCATGCTCCGGCCGCGACAGCTCCATGCCGCCTGCACGCAATCGTCCGGCGGGCCCAGTCGCCGTAACCGGGGACCTGCTTGCCATCCAGCTGCGATCCAGCGCCGCGGTCAACTGATCGGTGTTGACCTGATAACCGGACCCGTCGCGCAGATGAACATTGCCCTGAAGAAACAGCAGGCCCGCCGCGCGATCCAGCTGGCCGAACCTTGCATGTACCTCGGTGCGCCCGGCATCCGGCGGCTCCAGCACCACCGACAGATCCGTCGCGACAAGCTGGTTGAGCACATCCGGGTCCGACCGCAGCGTTGCCGCGCGCATCTGCAGCGCCGCACCGTCATCGGTCATCCCGGCATAGCTGGCCTGCCGTGCCTGCGGCGCGCGCGCAAGGTCGTCGAGATCGATCCCGATATACGGGATGGCGCGCGTCGGATCGACGGGGCTCGACATGACGAACAGCATCGACAGGATCATCAGCGCCGTCATCGGCAAGACCACCTTGAGGCCGGTGATCACGCGGGAGCGGGAGACAGCGGTCAGCGCCATGGCGATACATCGCTCCCGAGTCCGGCCGTCAATGCGCGAAGATGTCCGATTCCGGCCACCCGGCGAGATCGAGTTCGGCGCGTGTCGGCAGGAAATCGAAGCAGGCCTGCGCCAGCGCGGCGCGGCCTTCTCGCTCCAACCGCGCGTCGAGCGCGGTACGCAGGCTGTGCAGGTAGAGCACATCGGACGCCGCGTAGTCCAGTTGCGCGTCGCTCAACTCGGCGGCGCCCCAATCCGACGTCTGCTGCTGCTTGGAGATGTCGATATCGCAAAGCTCGTTCAGCAGGTACTTCAGGCCGTGCCGGTCCGTATAGGTACGCACGAGCTTGGAAGCGATCTTGGTGCAATAGACCGGCGCGGCCGTCACCCCGAAGCTGTGGCGCATCACGGCGATGTCGAACCGACCGAAGTGAAACAGCTTGAGAATGGAACGATCGGCGAGCAGGCGGGTCAGTCTCGGCGCCTCTTGCTGACCGGGCGCGATCTGCACCATGTGGGCATCCCCGTCGCCGGCCGACATCTGCACCAGGCACAGACGGTCACGGTGCGGGTTCAGCCCCATCGTCTCACAGTCGATCGCCACCACCGGTCCCAGATCGAGCCCCTCCGGCAAGTCGCCTTCATGCAGATGATTGGCCATGCCTGTGCCTGCCTCCGTGCTGCCTCGCATCTGTTTAGGCGTGCGCGGCGGCGAAGGCAATGACCGGCCCGGCGGCTTGCCGGACGCATCGGCGCACCCCATATCCGCCCTTGCGAAACTGCAGGGTGACGGAATGGACTACGCACGCACCGCATTGCTGATGGCCGCCATGACGGCGTTGTTCATGGGGCTGGGCCTGCTTCTGGCGGGCGAGGTCGGCATGATCATCGCGCTGCTGATCGCCGGCGGCATGAATGTCTACGCCTGGTGGAACTCGGACCGGATGCTGTTGCGCATGCACAATGCGCGCGAGGTGGATGCGCGCAGCGCGCCGCAGCTGGTCGGCATGGTACGCGACATGGCCCGACGCGCCGGGATGCCCGAACCGAAGGTCTACATCATCGAGACCGACCAGCCCAATGCCTTCGCCACGGGCCGCAACCCTGAGAACGCGGCCGTCGCGGCCACGACCGGATTGCTGCGCAGCCTGACACATGAGGAAATCGCCGGGGTGATGGCGCATGAGCTGGCGCATATCCGCAACCGCGACACGCTGATCATGACGATCACCGCCACCATGGCCGGCGCGATCTCGATGCTTGCCAATTTCGCCCTGTTCTTCGGGGGCAGCCGCAACAACCCGCTCGGGCTGGTGGGGGTGATCGCGATGATGATCCTTGCGCCGCTGGCCGCCGCGCTGGTGCAGATGGCGATCAGCCGCACACGCGAATACGCCGCCGACCGGGCGGGCGCGGAGATCTGCGGCAATCCGCTGTGGCTGGCCAGCGCGCTGGAGAAGATTCAGCGCGGCGCGGCACGCATCGACAACCACACCGCCGAACGCAATCCGGCCACGGCGCACATGTTCATCATCAACCCGCTGCACGCGCATGCGCACGACAAGCTGTTCTCGACCCACCCCGCGACCGAGAACCGGATCGCCGCTCTGCAGGAACTGGCCGGAATCTCGGGCGGGCAGGGACGCAACACCCGGCGCCCGGCAGCCGGACATGGCGGACCCTGGGGCTGATCAGCGCACGCGCAGGTGGCGACGCAACAGCATGCGATGGGTGACCCGCGCGACAAGGGCGCCGGTCAGCGCCCCGGCCGAATTCGCAAGGAAATCACCCCATTCCGCGTGGCGTCCGAAATGGGGCTGGATGAGTTCGATCGTCCCGCCCAGGGTGATCGCGAGCGGCACCATCCAGATCGCAACACGCGGACGGGCCGCGCAAATCGGAAAGGCGAGCGCTGCATAGGCCATGAAATGGTGCAGCTTGTCGTTGCCCGGCGCGTCCGGCGTTGCCTGCTGCGGTATCAGCGACAGGATCACGATTGCCACGGCGATGACCAGCGTGGCGGCGACGGCAAGTCGGTCGGCGGTGTATTGCGACATCGGATCCGGTCCTCATCAATGCCGGCATCACACACCAGCGCCGCGATGCGCGCAAGCTCAACCCGGCGCCACAGCGACCATCCGCCGGTAAAACCCGGTCATGACGAGCGGTGTCAGATACATCGGTATCTGAAAGACCCCGACGAACAGCATCAGGGCCGCGACCGTGTCGGGCGGCAAGGCACCGAGAAACAGCGCGAGATTGCGATTGCCCGCGACGATCCCCATCGCCGGGGCCAGCCGTGGTGCACCAGCCGCACGTGTCACAGCCGCAACCCCGACCTGAATCCCGAAATTGAGCACCAGCACCAGCACCAGCAGCGCCCACAGAGCGGGATCGCCGGCCCAGAGCGCCGGCCCCACCGCCGACATCAGGGCGATCACCACGATCCCCATGGTAAGCGCCATCAACCCGTCAAGCGCCGCCTGGCCCCGCTCGGTGCCCAGCTGCGGCACGCGGCCATGCAGCCAGAAGCCGATCCCACCGGCCAGGACAATGATCGCCAGCAGGCGACCGGCGGCCATGAGAATGTCGAGCGGGTCGGCGAAGACCGGCATGAACCAGAACACCGGGAGCACGGTCAACGGCAGCAGGGCCGTCCCGAGGATGAGCTGGCGCAAGGCCGGCACCGGATCGGAGCGAGACAGGATGGCAAGGCCGGGACTGCCCGTGATCGGACTGGCCGCGAGCGCGAGCACGATCCCCAGCGCCCAGGGCTGCGCCAGAACGCCGAACGCCCACAGCACAGCCATCGCGGCGAGCGGCATGAGGGTCTGCAGCGCCACCGTCATCCCGGCCGCGCGCGTGAGCGCGGTAACCTGCAGCCGTGCCTGGTCAGGGCCGATGCGCGCCGCCGCAACGGCGAGCATCAGCATGATGAACGGCACGATCATGGGCTGCATCGCGCGGGCGAGCGCCGGCCATGCGATCCCCACGACCAGCCCGGCAATCAGGACGAGGCGTCCGTGACGCGCGGCCAGCGCCAGAAGTCGCTCGGGCGGCGTCAAAGCGATGCGGCCGCCCGCGCGGCCTGATCATAAGACCCCGAGAGCGTGCGCATCAACGCCGCCAGCCGTGACAGATCCCGCGGGTCCAGACCGAGCTGCGAGGCCGTCCGGATCAACAGCTCCTCGCGCACCTGTGCATAACGGTCGCACAACGCCGCGCCCGCTTCGGTGATGCGCACCGTCTTTTCCTTGCCCTTGCGGCCCTGCGCCACCAGCGCATGGGCTTCCAGCTTCTTGATCGCGTAGTTGACCAGATGCGTGTCCTCGACATGCAGCACGAGGCAGATATCGGCGAGCGTCTTGGGACGGTTGCGATGATTGACCAGATGCAGGATCAGCACCTCGAGCGGGGACATCGCCGGCCCGCCCGCCGCACTCATGCAGCGCATGATCCAGCGCTGAAATGCATGGTTCGACATCGTCAGCGCGAACTCGACCTCGGACAGCTCCGGCAGGCCGGACCGCGCCAGATGCGCGGAGGAAACGACCGGCCCGACGCCGGCGCGTCCGCTCAGCGGGACATCATCGTGCTTGGAAGCCATAGGGCGATCTCCGGAAACAGGGCGAGTATGGCCGTCGCCAGCACCA
>CAZMBT010000017.1:0-18487 GCA_964564395.1 uncultured Alkalilacustris sp. | reverse complement strand
GTGTAGTCGTGCAGATGCTCGATGAAGGTGTCGAGCAGAAACTTGAAGCGACTGCCGTCCTCGGTGTTGAACGACTCCTTCACCGCATCCGTGAGCGTGAACTGGTTGATATCCTTCATGAACGCCTCCCTGCCGCTGTTCCCGGGCGCGCCGGAACAAGATTTCGGTTGACGCCACGATAGGACACGCATTATTTTCCGACAAGCGAAAAATATTGCGGCATACGAAAACCCACGGAGGCAACCCGGAATGCGGATCGGCAAGCAGGAGCAACCTTTCACGGCCATTGCGACGTCGGATGCCGAGAGCATCACGGTTCGCGGCCACGATCTGTGCGACGGGCTGATCGGGAAGGTCGATTTTTCCGACTATTTCTGGCTGCTCGTGATGGGCGAGAAACCCGCCCCGGCGCAGCGCGCGATGCTCGATGCCTGCCTTGTGGCCATTGCCGAGCACGGCCTGGTGCCCAGCGTGCAGGCCGCACGCATGACACTGGCCGCCGCGCCCGAGGCGTGGCAGGGCGCGATGGCCGCGGGGATACTGGGCATGGGCACCGTCGTTGCGGGCTCGACCGAGGTGGCCGGGCGCTACCTGGATGAAATCCGCCAGTCAGCCGACGCCAATGGCGGCGACGACAAGGCCGCGGTGATCGAGAGCCTCAAGGCGCTCAGGGCGCGCAAGGCCAAGGTTCCGGGCCTCGGTCACCCGCAGCATTCCAGCGGCGATCCGCGCGCCAACCGCCTGATGGAACTGGCGGACGCGCAGGGCGTATCGGCCCGGCATGTGGGCATCCTGCGCCTGCTCGGCGAACACGCGCCGGAAATCATGGGCCGCCCCCTGCCCGTCAACGTCTCCGGCGCGATCCCGGCGCTGATGCTCGATGCGGGCTGGTCGGTCGACGCGCTCAAGGCGGTGCCGCTGGTGGCGCGCGCCGCCGGCCTTGCGGCGCATCTGCTGGAGGAGTCGCAGCGGTCGATCGGGTTCATCATGTCCCATCACGCCGATCAGGCGATCAGCTATGACGGCGCACAAGCTGCGCCCTCCAACGACAAGTGAGGCTGACACCATGGTGAAGATCCTGCGAAACATCCGTGTCGTCGAGATGGGCACCTACATCACCGGACCGGCCGCCTCGCTGCATCTGGCCGATCTCGGCGCCGATGTCATCAAGGTCGAGCGACCCGGCACCGGCGATCCGTTCCGCGCCTTCAAGGGCGGGCTCTACTCACCCCATTTCCAGACCTACAACCGCAACAAGCGCTCGATCGCGCTGGACACCAGGGACGCGGAAGACCTCGCGCTCTTTCATGACCTGATCGCGAGTGCCGATGTCTTCATCCAGAACTTCCGCCCCGGCGTGGCCGACCGGCTCGGCGCCGGCGAGGACGCGCTGCGCGGACTCAACCCCAAGCTGATCTATTGTGCCATTTCCGGTTTCGGGCGCAGCGGTCCGTCGCGCGACAGGCCGGCCTATGACACGGTAGCGCAGGCTGCCGCGGGGTATCTGCGGCTGCTGACGCCTCCGGCCAATCCGCGCGTCATCGGTCCGGCCATTGCCGACGCGGTCACCGGGCAATACGCCGCGCTGGGCATCCTCGCGGCGATCATCGAGCGCGGCGACACCGGCAGCGGACGGCGGCTCGACATTTCGATGCTGGAGGCGATGAGCCATTTCAACCTCGACAGTTTCACGCATTTCTTCAGCGTGGGCGAGGTGATGGGTCCGCTCTCGCGGCCGACGGTGTCACAATCCTATACCTTCGAATGCAGCGACGGCAAATGGGTCGCCATTCACCTGTCGTCACCGCAGAAATTCTGGGAGGGCCTGCTCGAGGCGACCGGTCAGCAGCACCTGGCCGAGGATCCCCGCTTCAGCGAAAGGCTGCAAAGGATCGAACATCAGGACGAGCTGATCGAGGTGATGACCCCGGTCTTCAAGACCCGCACGCGCGACGAATGGTGCGCGCGGCTTCTTGCGGCCGAGGTGCCCCATTCGCCGGCCTATGACTCGAACGAGGCGCTGGAGGATCCGCAGGCCAAGCATCTGCAGATCGCGGTCAGCGCCGAACACCCGCAGATGGGACAGTTCACCACCGTCCGTGCACCTTATGCGTTTGACGGCGAGCCCGATCTTCACGTGGTGCCGCCGCCCGTTCTCGATGAGCACGGCGCCGAGATCCGCGCCGCGCTGGCGCAGCGCAAGTCTGGCTGACAACAGGGAGGACCGCCGATGCCGGCTGACGAACAGACCCCGCCCAAGGCACTGCCGAGGGAGGCCGTGATGGAGGCGAGCGCGGCGATGCTGCAAAAGCAGCTCTACGCCATCTTCACCACCCCGACAGGCGATCTCGGCCCGGTGCTCGAGAACATGGAAAAGCACCTCGAGTTCCAGGTCGGGCTGGAGCGCGACGGGGTGCTGTTCGCCGCCGGCCCGCTTTGGAACGACGCGGAGACCGAATGGCACGGCGAGGGCATGGTGATCGTGCGTGCGGCCTCGCGCAATGACGCGATCGAGATCGCCCGGCGCGACCCGATGCACCGATCCGGCGCGCGCAGCTTCACGGTGCGCCCCTGGATGATCAACGAGGGGTCGATGACGTTCCGGCTCGACATGTCGAGCCAGCGGCTGACGATGCTCTGAAACTCGAACAACCAAAGGGAGGGGATACAATGAAACGGACTCTCGGACTGGCGCTCGGCGCCGCGATCGCATTTCCCGCCGCCGCAAGCGCGCAGGAGACGATCAACCTGACGGTGGCGTCGAGCCACCCCACCGCGATTCCGTGGGTGGGCATGATACAGACCCATTTCATGACCGAGACGGATCGCATTCTCGCCGAGACGGGCGATTACGAGATCGCCTGGCAGGAAGCGTTCGGCGGTCAGCTCTACGATGCCACCGCCACGCTGACATCCGTGCAGGACGGCATCACCGATATCGGCTGGGTGTTTTCCTATCTCGAAGCCGCGCGGATGCCGCTCAGCCAGGTGACGGCCTACACGCCGTTCTCCACCTCGAACCCGGTCACGCAGCTGGAGGTGATGCGCGAACTCTACGAAACCTTCCCCGCCTTCCGCGAGGAGTGGGAGCAGTACAATATCCGCCTGCTCGGCATGACCGCCTCGGACAACTACGACGTCTATACCAAGACCCCGATCGAGAGTATCGACGAGCTGTCGGGGCTTCGCCTGTCCGCGCCGGGGCCGCTGGGCAACTGGCTGCGCGGCATCGGTGCGAACGCCGTGGATGGCGCGCTGACGACCTTCTACACCGACATTCAGACCGGCGTGTCCGACGGCGCGGTGACGTTGGCGCTGGGCGCGCTGCCGGCCAGCCTCTATGAGGTCGCGCCCTATATCTCGCGGGTGCGCATCGGAACGGTGTTCTCGGGCGGTGTCGCCATCAACGCCGATGTCTGGGACACCCTGCCCGAGCAGGTTCAGGAGGCGATGCTGGAAGCCGGGCATTACTACTCGACGGCGCATGCGCAGGATCTGGTCGATCGCGAGGAGTTCGCCATCGAGCGGATGCAGGAGGTCGGCGCCGATCAGAACCCGCCGGTGACCGTTTCCACCCTGCCCGCCGAGGAACGCCAGCGCTGGGTCGATGCGCTTCCCGATCTCGCCGGGGAGTGGGCCGATCAGGCCGAAGAGCGCGGCATCCCGGCGCGCGATTTCCTGTCGGCCTATCTTGACGGGCTGCGTGATCGCGGCGACGCGCCCGCGCGCGATTGGGATCAGACCGACTGATGCCCAACGGGTCCGAAGTCGATCCCGGCCCGCCCCGAGGGGCGGGCCGCTCGCCCGAGCCGCTGGCCGTGCGCGCCTGGGGCGTGCTGGTCGACGGGCTTGCCGGGCTCGGCACGCTCATGATCGGCGGCCTCATGCTGATCATCTGCGCGGACATCCTGGTGCGCAACCTGCTGGGCGGGTCGCTGCCACTGGTGTCCGAGCTCGGCGCGCTGGCGCTGGTGATGATCGTCTATCTGCAGCTCGCGACAACCGTCCGCCACAATCGGCTGGTGCGGTCCGACATCCTGCTGTCCCTGCTCGGCGGGGCGGCACCCCGGCTGCGCATGGTTCTCGAAACGCTGTTCGATCTGACGGGGCTTGCGGTGATCACGATCATCGCCTGGGCGACGGTCGGCATCGTGGAGCGCGACCTTCAGGTCGGCCAGTATATCGGCGTGACCGGCGTGCTGATTTTGCCCACATGGCCTTTCCGCGCCCTTATCCTGCTGGGTGCAAGCGTGGCGGCGCTGCAGTTCCTGTTTCAGTTGCTCGACCGTCTGCGCCGGCTTGCGCGCGGCGAGGTGCAGACGTCATGACACCGCTCGACATCGGTATCGTCGCGGTTATCGCGCTGCTGGTGCTGATCCTGATCGGCATGCAGATCGGGGTGGCGATGCTCGCGGTCTCATTGGCCGCAGTGGCCGCCATCCGCAACGAGACGGTGGCGCTGCGCATGATCGGCTCGGTCGCCAATGACTCGCTCAACAACTATCTCTTCGCGGTCGTCCCGCTTTTCGTGCTGATGGGGCTTCTGGTGACGCAGTCAGGGGTGGGCAAAGACACCTTCGACGTGTTCGAGCGGCTCATGCGCCGGCTGAAGGCAGGGCTCGGCGTGGCGACGGTCTTCGCCAACGCCGTCTTCGCCGCCATCACCGGCGTCTCGATCGCCTCGGCCACGGTGTTCAGCCGCGTGGCCGTGCCGGAGATGCGCCGGCACGGCTACACCGGAAAATTCGCCACCGGCGTCGTCGCCGGCAGCTCGGTGCTGGGCATGCTGATCCCGCCATCGCTGCTGATGATCGTCTATGCCGTGCTGGCCGAGGAATCGGTGGGGCGAATGTTCCTTGCCGGCGTCGGGCCGGGCATCCTGCTTGCACTGGTCTTCTCGGCCACCATCCTTCTGCTGGCCTGGCGGCGTCCGGGCTTCGTCTTCGAGGCCGAGACCCGGCACGCGCAGTCGGGCGGCATCTCGGGCCTCGACGTGATGCGCAAGTCGACCCCGATCATCGGGCTCGTTCTGCTGGTTCTGGGCGGGCTCTACGGCGGTTTCTTCAACCCGACGGAAGCGGGCGCCGCCGGGGCCGCGGGGGCGCTCGTCATCGCGCTGATGCGCCGGTCGCTGACATTGCCGCGCTTCTGGAGCCTGATGGTCGAGGCGGGGCGGATCACGGTTTCGGTTCTGTTTCTCATCATGGCGGCGACCTTCTTCAGCCGCATGCTGGCAATGTCGGGACTGCCGCGCCAGCTTGCCGATCTGCTGCTGTCGGGGCCGATCGGCCCGTTCGGTTTCCTGTTGCTGTATCTCGCCCTGATCATCGTCCTGGGCTTCATCATCGACTCGATATCGATCATGCTGATCGTGCTGCCCGTCGCGCTGCCGGTGGCACAGGCCGCGGGGTTCGACCTGATCTGGTTCGGCGTGATGACGGTGATCGCGGTCGAGATCGGACTCTTGACGCCGCCCTTCGGCCTGTCCGTCTACACCATCAAGGCTGCCCTGCAGGACAAGACCATTCCCGTGGGCGACATCTTCCGCGGCGCCCTGCCCTTCGTCGCGGCAATGTTCGTTGCGCTGGCGATCCTGATGATGTTCCCCTCCATCGCAACCTGGCTTGCACGCCTCTGAAAACAGTGGAGAAACACATGCCCGACCTACTCGGACTGTGCGGCAGCCTGCGCGCGGCATCCTCGTCCGCCGCGCTTATGCGCACCCTCGCCGGGCGCCTCGCGCCACGCGCCAGACTGGAGATCGCCGACATCGCGGCCCTGCCGCACTACAATGCCGATATCCAGGGTGACACCCAGGTCGCGCGGCTGATCGCGCAGATCGACGCGGCGGACGGGCTGATCTTCGTGACGCCCGAATACAACTATTCCGTTCCGGGTGTGCTCAAGAATGCGATCGACTGGGCTTCGCGCCCGGCCTATCAATCCGTGTTCAAGGGCAAGCCCGCCCTGGTGATCTCGGTGTCGGGCGGGGCGCTGGGCGGCGTACGCGCCCAGGGTCATCTGAAATACATCCTGGGCGGGGTGCTGGCGCTGCCGCATCCCGGCCAGGAGATCGTCGTGTCCCATGCCAATGCCAAGGTGCGCGACGGGCGCTTTACCGACGACGACACGCTGGATTTCGCACTGGGCGAGGTGGAGGCATTCATCGCCTCATTGCGCGGATAACGACGCCGCGTCGCGCCGGGGACTGGCACAAGCTGGCGCGGCGCTTGCGACTCAGCCAGCGGCCGATGCGCCGGGCGCGTGCCGCGTGGCCATGCAGCACGATCTCACCGGCGTCCATGGCGGCATACCGGGCATACCGCCCGCACCACCGCCCGAATGCGCCGCACTCTCGCGACGGCGCTGCCGGACAACGGCGATCGCGGCGCCGGGGTTCGGGCGTGCCGGGATGTCAACGGCGTACGGTCTTGAGGGGCAGAAACAGGGAATCGCGTTAACGAAGGTCAATGCGCGCATCGCGATCCCTTCGCATCGTCGCGGTCCGAGTCGGGTCGGAGTCGGAGGACGCCATGCCGCGCCGCTTTCCAGGCACCGATCAGCCGCCCGCATTCACCCTCGACGACGCGTATCGCGTCCTCGACGCCCTCGGGCCGATGCCGGCCGAAACGCTGGCGGCCATGGTCGATTACGGACTCGACGATGCCGAGATCGCGCGGTACTTCGACCTTCCGCGTGACATGATCGCGACTCTGCGCGCGCATTGGAGGATCACCGGCAACCGTTAGCCGGGGCCGGACCGTGGTGCGCAGCCTCGCAGGCAACATCGTCCCTCCCGGTGACGGTCGTCCTGCCATCGGGTTCAGGGCCTGAAAGTGGCGGCCGTATCGAGCATCGCATGGAACATCTCGCGGCGCGAGGCAGCCGTGACGGGATGGGCCGCGCGGCTATGCGTGAGTCCCAGACCCAGCATCGCCTCGGCGAGCTTGTAGGACACCGGCCCCGGATTGATGACCGGCACCGGCAGCCGTTCGGCCAGATAGCCGTGCGCCTGATGCATGGTCGTCGATCCGAGAATGATGACCTCGGCGCGATCGGACTTGATGCAGTCGCGCGCGAGCGCCTCGAGCGCGGGAAAGACCTCCTCCTCCTTGCCCGTCAGCAGCCCCTGATTGTCCGGAGCAACATCCAGCGACCGGATCGACGCACAGGCATGGCCAAGGCCCAGATCGCCCAGAGTCCTTTCGTAGAGATGCCGCCAGTGTTCCCACATCGTGACGATCGAGAAGCGGTTGCCCAGCATCAGCGCCAGCAGCATGGAGGTGCGCCCCGGACCGATAACGGGGATCGAGAGCTCGGAGCGCAATGCGCCGACGCCGCTGTCGCTCATCGTGTCGATGCAAACGGCGTCGTAGCCTTCGGCCTGCGCGTTCAGCCCGGCCTCCAGCATCCCGATCTCGGCCAGGGCCAGGTCCGAGCCGCTGATGTAATTGCGCGGGGCCGCGCGGGTCGAGCGGAAATCGAAGTGGATATCGGGGCCGAGTTCGACCGCATTCACCTGCGCGCCGCGCAAGGCGCGATTGTCGTGTGACATCGGAAACGGAACGATCACCAGCACCTTCTTCATCGGACATCCCCTTTCCCGCGAATCCGGCGAAAGCAAAGCAGGTCACCCCTGCGCTGGCAAGCGCGCCGTCGCGCAGTGCCGGTCCCGGCAGGGCGGTTTCGCATCGACCTCCAGGCCTCGGCCCATCATGGTCCGATCGGTCGAAGGTCCGGGCGATGCCGATGCCCCGGAGCGGGCAAAGATGCGCTACCCTGCGTGCAACTGAAAGGAGGCGGCGAATGACGCATGTTCTGAACAACCCCTGGCGCGGGCGCGGGCTTGCCGGCACCGAGCACCTTCCACTGGCCGACGCCGGCGGTGTCAGTGCGCTCTTGCGCCAATGCCCGGCCCATGCGCCCACCCCTCTGCGCGACTTGGCGCCACTGGCAACCCGGCTGAGGCTGTCGCGGCTGTGGCTGAAGGATGAACGCTCCCGCATGGGGCTGGGCAGTTTCAAGGCGCTGGGCGCAGCGCATGCGATCGCGCGCGCGGCGGTCGCGACGGAGGCGGTCGCGACGGGGGCAGTCGCGACGGGAGCGTCCGATCAGCGTCACGCGCTGACGGGGCGCGTCTTTGTTACCGCCAGCGCAGGCAATCACGGGCTGTCCGTTGCCACCGGGGCGCGCATCTTCGGCGCGCGGGCGGTGATCCATCTTGCCGAGACCGTGCCCGCCGCCTTCGCCGATCGTCTGGCGGCCAGGGGCGCCGAGGTCGTGCGCGCGGGGGCCGACTATGAGGCCAGCATGGCCGCCGCTGCGGCAGCTGCCGAGGCGCATGGCTGGACACTGCTGTCCGACAGTTCATGGCCCGGCTACACCGAATTGCCCCTGCGGGTGATGGAGGGTTATCTGCAGCTCGCCGCCGAGGCCGCGGCGCAGACGCAAGCGCGCCCCAGCCATATCCTGCTGCAGGCCGGTGTGGGCGGGCTCGCCGCCGCCGTGGCTGCCCATGCGCGCCTTGTCTGGGGCGACGACCCGCAGATCATCGTGGTCGAGCCCGAGGCCGCACCCGCGCTGATGGACAGCATCCGGGCCGGCAAGGTGCTCGGAACAGCCGGGCCGGCCTCCTGCATGGGCCGGCTGGATTGCAAGACGCCGTCGTTGATCGCCCTGAACGGCCTCGCCCGCGATGCGGATCAGTTCGTCACCATCTCAGAGACCGCGGCCCTGCGCGGCGCCGCATTGCTGGCCGAACACGGCCTGCCCACAACCCCTTCCGGGGCCGCCGGCGTGGCGGCGCTGCCGGGGCTGGATCTGCCTTCGGATTCGCGTGTACTGGCCATCCTCAGCGAGGGGCCGGAGGCGGGCTGAACCCGCACCCGCCGAACCGCGCGGCGTCGATTCCCGGCGCCATGGCTGCGGGGCAAGGCCCACGTCCAGACACCGGGCCGGCCTGCGGCACGCGCTCCGCCCCCGGCCCCGTCGCCCCGTCGCCCTGAAGGACGCGCCGATCAGCCGGCATCGGGAAAGAAGAGCTGCGCGCCGCCGCGCGTATGGCTGCCGATGGCTTCCTGTCCGGCGCCCGAGACGATCCAGTCGATGAAGGTCTGGCCTGCTTCGGCTTTCACATGGGGGTGGCGGTCCGGGTTCACCAGGATCACGCCATAGGGGTTGAACAACACGTCATCGCCTTCGAACAGGATCTCCAGCTCACCCGGGTTCCGGAACGACAGCCAGGTGCCGCGATCTGTCAGGGCATAGGCGTTCATCTGGCTTGCGGTATTCAGCGTCGGGCCCATGCCCGAGCCGGTCTCGCGATACCAGCCGCCGGCGGGTTCCACACCCGCGGCTGCCCACAGGTCCCGCTCGGCGATATGGGTGCCGCTGTCATCCCCCCGCGAGGCAAAGGGCGCCTCGGCACCAGCGATCGCGACCATGGCATCGGCGGCGCTGGACGCGCCAGCGATGCCCGCCGGATCAACACCCGGGCCAACAAGCACGAAATCGTTATACATCACGTCAAAGCGCTGCACGCCGTAGCCATCGGCGACGAACGCCTCTTCCAGTTCGCGCGCATGGACGAACACCACATCGGCATCGCCCCGCCGCCCGGTTTCCAGCGCCTGGCCCGTGCCCTGGGCAACAACGCGGACTTCGATCCCGGTCTCGTCGTGGAACATCGGCAGGATATGCTCGAACAGGCCTGAATTCTCGGTCGATGTGGTCGATGCGACAGTGATGAACTCCTGCGCGGCGGCCGGCAGGGCGGCCAGCATGGCAAGGCCCGATGCGAGGCCGAGAAGGGAGCGGCGGCAAGTATGGGTCATGGGTTGTCTCCCGTTGGGGACCAGATCAGATCGCCCGCGAGGAAGGCGCGGGCTTCGGAGGTTTGCGGCCGCATGAAGAAGGGCGCGGCCGGGCCGTGCTCGATCAGCCGGCCCTGATGCAGGAAGGCCACGTCCTGTGCCAGACGCCGAGCCTGGCCAAGGTTGTGGGTCGTCATCACGATGGTGATACCGTCAACGGCGAAGGCCTCGATCATCTCCTCGATGGCGCGCGTGGCCGACGGGTCGAGCGCCGAGGTGGGTTCGTCGAGAAACAGCACCTCGGGGCGCATGGACCATGCCCGCGCCAGTGTCAGGCGTTGCTGCTCGCCGCCCGACAGAAGCCGGGCGGGACGATCGGCAAGCGGCGCAAGGCCGAAGCGTCGCAATGTGGCCGTCACGGCTTGGCGCCGCGCACCGCGCGCCATCCCGCGCAGCTTGAGCGGATAATCGAGATTCGCTGCCACCGACCGGCGCAGCAGAACCGGGCGCTGAAACACCATCGCCTGTGCATCCGGCCGCGCGGACCCGTCGGCCCAGATGCGCCGGCCCGAGCTGGGCTCGATCAAACCGTGGCACAGCCGCAGGAAAAGGCTCTTGCCCGCGCCGTTCGCGCCCATCACCAGCAGCCGTCGCCCGGGCGCGATGTTCAGCGTCAGATCCTGCAGAAGCGGCTTGCCGTCGACGGCGACCCCCGCCCCCTCCAGCCGCAAGGGCAGGATCCGGGTGTGCCCGCCGTCGGTGCGATCGCCGGCGCCGCTGTCACCGGAGGCATCGCCGACCCTGCCGCCGCCGCTGATCGCCGCAGGCCTCATCCCAGCCGCTCCCGTGCCCATTGCCCCGCACCCCAGGCCAGCGCGTTCAACGTCAGCGTCAGCCCCATCAGGATGATCCCGAGCGCCACCGCCAGCCCCAGACTGCCGCGCGCCGTCTCCAGCGTGATGGCGGTGGTCATGGTGCGGGTATGCCCCGCGATATTGCCACCCACGATCAGCACCGCGCCGACCTCCGCCGAGGCGCGGCCAAACCCGGCCAGAACCCCGGTGAGCAGCGACACCCGCCCGTCCCACAAGAGCGTCGGCACCGCACGCAGCCGACCCGCGCCGAGACTGCGCAGCTGCTCGCGGTATTCCGCCCACAGATCTTCGACCACCGAGCGGGTCAGCGATACCACGATGGGCAGGATCAGGATCGTCTGCGCGATGATCATGGCGGTCGGCGTGAAGAGCAGCGCAAGCCCTCCCAAGGGGCCCGAACGCGACAACAACAGGTAGACCAGCAGCCCCGCGACCACCGGGGGCAGACCCATCAGCGCATTGAACAGGACGATCACCAGCCCCCGCCCCGGAAACCGGGCCAGCGCCAGCCCCGCCCCCAGCGGCAGACCCAGGCCGCAGGCGATGAGCACGGCCGTCAGCGTCACCCGCAGCGAAAGCCCGATGATCTGCATCAACGCGGCATCAGCCGAGACGATCAGCTCCAACGCGATTCCAAACGGTCCGCTCAAGCAGAATCCTTTCATACTGCACTGGTACGAAAGCAATAATCAGTATAGGGTTCAATCGTGTAATTATTGCAGGAGTTTTCTTTTAAATGCAGGATCGGTCCCGCAGCCCCAGCACCGAGGCAGCGCCTCACACGCCGTGCGCCATGATGACGACCGGCGAGGTGGCCGCGTATCTGCGCGTGCGCGAGCGCACCATCTACGACATGGTCGCCCGCCAGACGATCCCGTTCAGCCGCGCCACCGGCAAGCTGCTGTTCCCGCGCCGCCTGATCGACGCCTGGCTGGAGGCGCAGACGGAGCTGCCCGAGGCCGGCCTGGCCCCGCCGCCGATCTATTCGGGTTCGAACGACCCGCTGCTGGAATGGGCGCTGCGCCAGTCGGGCAGCGGCCTCGCGGTGCTGGCACGCGGGTCGGCGCACGGTCTCGACGATCTGGCCGCGGGGCGTGCCCTGATGGCCGGCTTTCACCTGCTGGACCCCGAAAGCGGGCATTGGAACCTGGCTGCTGCGCAGGCGCATCTTCCCGGCACCAGCCATGTGGTGATCCATTGGGCAAAGCGCACGCAGGGGCTGATCACGGCCCCCGGCAACCCGCTGGCAATCACGGGGCTGCGCGATGCCGTCGCGCGCGGGCTGCGCTTTGCCATGCGCGCCGAAGCGTCGGGATCACAGCGACTGCTCGAGGTGCTTCTTGCGCGCGAAGGGCGGTCCACTGCGGATCTGGCCGCCGCGGACCGCCCCGCGCAAACCCACGCCGATATGGCCGCACTGATCGAGACGGGCGAGGCCGATTGCGGCCTCGGGCTGCAAGCGGCAGCGGGCACGCAGCTGGGGTTCATCCCGCTCGTGACTGATGAAAGCTTCGATCTGGCCATGACCCGCCGCGCCTACTTCGAGCCGGCCATCCAGTCATTGCTGAACCTCGCGCGGTCCGACGCCTGCGCCCGGCACGCGCAGCATCTCGGCGGCTATGACCTGACCGATCTCGGGCAGGTTCGCTGGAACGGATGACGGCTGCGCACGGACGCTGGCGACGTTCGGTCCCGACGATTCCACACCAGCCTCGCACCGACGCGGCCGCGGCATGGCTGGCCCCTATGGTTCGGCGTCGTCGTCGGTCATCGCGCTCAACAGGCCGGGACAGGCGGTGTCCAGCACCTCGGGTGCGAGCGGTCGCCCGGACAGATCGCAAGCGGTCAGCCCCGCATCCGTCGCGATGAGTACGGCGACCGGCACCTTGGTGACATGAACATGCAACAGATCGCGCCCCCAATGGCCCGCGACGCTGCGTTGCTCGCACAAGAGGGCGATCCGGTACCCCCCGATGCGGCGCCGCGGCTGCAGCCGCAGCGTCACCGGCCCACCGCCAGCACCCGCCAGCCCAGTTGCAGCACCGGCACCATCAGCGACAGCGGCGTGAAGTGCAGCGCGGCGTCGGCCCGGCCGTCAAGGCGCGACCGGCTGAAATCGGGGCGCAGGTCGATCCGGGTCCGGGGCAGATGCAGTGCGTGGCAAAGCGGCATGATGTAGCCGAAAAGCCGCCCGGTATCGGCCGGATCGCCCAGTCCGATATCGCCGTCAAGCGAAAGCCGGTCGATGTGGATGCGCCGGATCTCGCGGCGCAGGAAATCGGGAAGCGCCCGGAGCAATCGTCCCGCGGCCCCTTCGGGCAAGCGCCACCGACCGGCCTTGCGCCGTTGCCGCCGGCGGCCGCGCCGTGCGGGCGCCCGCGTACCGGCGGCGGCTTCGGGCACCGGCGCCGACGGGCTTCGCGACGTGTCGACAATACGAAACTGCGGTGTCGCGCCTCCGAACAGCCGCAGTCGCAGACACAGCCTCGGCGCCGGGCCAAGCTCGGCGCTCAATGCGAGGTGAATCGGTGTCGCCACGGCCAGCAGCACGAGGGCCAGGACGACGCCGATCAGCCAGAGCAACACCGACAGCACGGCAAGCATCGGCGTCAGCCGGCCTTGCCACCTGCCGCGGCGGCCGTTTCCGCGGCCTTCTCGATGGCCTTGGAGGCCGCCTCGCCCAGCACCTTGACCACCTCGGACATGGCCCCGTGCACGCCTTCGACCCGCGCCCCGTCCTTGTCGATGATGATCGCGCCGAGCGGCTTGATGCCGCCGCCGCCGCCGGTGCCGCCCCCGGTCCCCTCCTCACCGGTTGCGGCTTTGCCGCCGCTGCCACCGCCGGCGCCGAAGGCGAAGCCGAAGCTGACGATCGGGATGATCGTTGCACCGTCCTTCTCGATCGGGTCGCCAAGCACGTTGCGGGCGTTCAGAAGCTTGTCGAGTTCCTCGACCGTGGCCTTCAACAGGCGTTCGACGTTTTCCATCTGTCGCTCCTCATGACATCTGCAGGCGAGCATGGCATCGAATGGCATCGGCGTGCCTTGACGCCGGTCAACGGCATGCACCGTCGGCGCGCGTCCTTGCCCGCGCATCGCAGCACGCCGCCGCAGATGCCCGGCGAGCGGGACCGGCCCGCTTCAGGCCAACGGCATGTAGACCTCGGTCTCCAGCCTGTCCTCGGGTGTCGTGGCCGGATCGTTGAGATAGACTTCCCAGGCGATCTCCCCGGTCTTGAGGCCGTGCTCCCGGATATGGGCCTCCATCGCCTCATAGGTCCGGCGCAGGTTTGCGTAGGATCCAAGATGCACGGCCCTGAGCGCCCTGCCCCCCGGGCTTGCCGCCGAGCGCACCTCGCCCTCGGCGCGCGCGGCATCGGCGGCACTGACCGGAAAGCCGGCATCAACCCGCATCGTCTCGCCGTCCCAGTCTCGGTAGATGGCGAGCGGCGCGCCCGCGGGCGCGACCCCGGTGCGAGCGAGGAACTCTCCGATCGCGGCGAAAGCCTCGCCCATCACGGCGGCGATCTGTGCGGGCTCCATGCTGACCACGCGCGTGACGTGAAGCATGGGGTGCGACACGGCGTCCACGATTTCGGTGTTCATGATCCTCCCCCTGCGAGCGCTGTACACGCGATCGCTAGCAGGAGATGGGCGCGGCGAGCCATGACGGCGATCAATGCGCAGCCGCAAACGGGCAGCCGGGCCGGGCGGATCGCGGCCGCCGGGCCCGGCATCGTCCAGCTCTGCTCACTGCAGTTCCAGATGGGCTGTGACCGCATCCAGGATCCGCGCATGAACCGATGCGCGATCGGCCCCGGGCGGGTCGGTACAGACCGGATCGTCGCCGTCCTCTTCGAGGATCAGCGCGCCGATCTCGGTGCAAGGCGGCATGGCCGAGAAATGGCTGGCGGGCGCGATTTCGAGCAGTTCGGCGTCCGGCAGCAGCGCCGCCAGATCGCTCCCGTCGGGCGAGATGTCGGTGGCGTCCAGCCTGTCGGCCCCCGCGCCGAGCTGGATCATGAGGCTCGGCGCGGCAAGAGCGGCGGCGTCCTCGGCCCGCAACCCGAAGGTCAGCCCGGGATCGATCGCCACGACCCTGCCGATGCGCGGATCGGCGTGATCGCCGTCCCACCGTGTCGCTTTGAGCGCGCCCAGATCGGCCGAGGCGCGCGCGATATCATCGCAATGACGCGTGGGCGCCGTTTCGCAGTGCCGGATATAGCCCGCCAGATTGCCGCGCAGCCCAGCCATGGAAAGCGCGGTCCAGCCGCCATAGGAGAACCCCACCGCGCTCACATCCGCGGGATCGACCCGGGTGCCAAGCTGCGGGTCCGCCAGGAGATGATCGAGAGCCAGGCTCAGATCCTGCACGCGCGTCCAGTGCGCGAGCCCCGCCTGCATGTCGAAATCCAGCGTTGTGCTGTTGGGGTGATTGACCGTCACCACCACGGCGCCCGCCTGCGCCAGCCCGGCGGCGAGCCAGCCGAGCGCCCGGTAATGCCCGCCCAGCCCATGCGACAGGACGACCACCGGATGGCGGCCCGCCGCCGGTGCCGCGTCGGGCGCCACCTCGACGGGCTGGAAGACGGGATTTCCGCCAAAGGGCACGGTCTCGCCTTCGCCGGCGGGGTACCACAGCGCGTAGGCCATGTCGCGGTCATGGTGCGGGGTGTGAAGGGTGCCTTCGCGCAGACCCGCGCTCTGGGCGGACAGGCTGGCGGGGGCAAGCGCGATCAGCGCTGCGAGGATCGGTGTTTTCATCTCGGGACTCCCGTGTCTGGAATGCCCCGCCTCGTGACGCATCGGGTGGCGGCGCGCGTCCTCGAACCGGTTCGAGCTTGTGCAGAACCGGTTCGAGGACTACCAGAATTCCGATGATCACGCTCCCGCTGCCATTGGCTTCCGGCCTGATCCTCGGCTTCATGTTCCTGCGCCTGCTGGTGCGGGGCGCGCCCGTGCCGTGGCTGGTGGCACTGCTGGGCGCGCTGGCGCTGCAAGGCGCGCTCATCACCCTGGTGCAGCATCATGCGGTCGGCTGGGCGGGCATGGTTTTGCCGGTCACGGCCATGGCCCTGCCGGCGCTTGCCTGGATGGCGTGGAAGGCCGAGGGGCTGGGCCTGCGGCCGCAATGGCGCGACGCGGCGCATGGGCTCGGCCCGTTCGGGGCGCTGATCCTGCGCTGGTGGGACTCGCCGCTTCTCGAGGTGCTGGTGCCGCTGGCGTTCGCGGCCTACGCGGGAGCGCTGGCGCTGTCACTGCACCGCACGGGCCCCGATCTGCCATGCGTGCGGCTGGGGCAAGGCACAACGCCACGGCTGATCTGGACGGGCGTGGCCGGGGCGCTTGCGCTGTCGGCGCTCAGCGATCTGGGCATCGCGGTGGCGTTCGCGCTGGGACAGGGCGCGCATGTGCCGCTGATCGTGGATATCGCAACCTCGATCCTGTTGCTAGGCCTTGGTCTTCTGGTGCTGGGGATCGGGGACGTCACCGGCCGGGATGGGGGAGCGGCGCAGACCCTGCCCGCCGAGCCGTCCGAAGATGATCAGGCCCTTTTCGCGCGCCTCGAAGAGCTTATGACCACCCGCCGTGTCTGGCGCGACCCGGAGCTGACGCTGGCGCAACTCGCCCGCCGCCTGTCCGTGCCCGCCAAGCGCCTGTCCGAGGCCGTCAACCGGATCACAGGCAACAACATCTCGCGTTATGTCAATGCCCACCGCATCCGCGCGGCCTGCGATGCGCTCGCAGCCGGGTCCAACGCGACCGAGGCCATGCTGGAGGCCGGCTTTGTCACGAAGTCCAACTTCAACCGCGAGTTCCGGCGCGTCACCGGGCAGACCCCGACCGAATGGCAGGCTGCGCAGTCGGGCTGAGCCGTGGAGGCAGCCGGAATTTCAGCCATCGCAGCGGCCGCAGATGCGGTGCCGTGGGCAAGCGGCCGATCAGCGGGATGGCGGCGCGATCCTGCCTCACCGCCCGTGGCCGCGCAGAACGGGGCGCTCACTCACCCTTGAGACGGGCGCGCAGCGGATGGGGCGGGCGCCAGCGGATCGGCAGGTGACGCCGCTGCAGCCGCTTCCGGCTGGCGGCGGCTCAATCGCTCGCCCAGCAGCAGCAAGGTCGGGGTAACCAGCAGCGTGAGCGCCGTCGCCACGGCGAGGCCGCCGACCACCGTCGCCGAAAGCTCTGTCCACCACTGCGTGGACGGGGAACCGAACACCATGATCCGGTTCAGGAAATCCACGTTCAGCCCCAGCACCATCGGCATCAACCCCAGTCCAGTTGTCACCGAGGTCAGCAGTACCGGCCGGAGCCGCTGCGCACCGGTGCGCAGCACCGCCTCCAGCGGCGGCTCGCCGGCGCGGCGCAGGGCGTTGTAGGTGTCGATCAGCACGATGTTGTTGTTCACCACGATCCCGGCAAGCGCGATGGTGCCCACACCCCCCATCACCACGCCGAACGGCCGCCCGGTGACCAACAGCCCCAGCAGCACCCCGGCGGTCGAGAACAGGATCGCCGACATGACGATCAGCGCCTGGTGGAAGCTGTTGAACTGCAGCACCAATATGGTGAACATCAGCGCCCCGGCGGCAAGGAACGCGGTGCTCAGGAAGGCTTGCGCCTCGGCCTGCTCCTCGGCCTCGCCGCGGAAGGTCAAGGTGACGCTTGCAGGAAGGTCGGCCCGCTCCAGCGCGGCGCCGAGCGCGTCGATGCGCTCGCTCGCAAGCCAGCCCGGCGCCACCTCGGCCTCGATCGTCGCCACGCGTTGTTGCGATGCGCGCTGGATCGTGCCGGTACGCGGCGCTGGCTCCAGCCGCACGAAATTCGAGATCGGCACCCGCCCGGCGGCGGTGGGTACATGCAGATTCTGCAACTCCTCGAGCGTGCGGTCACCGGGTGGAAAGCGCACGCGGATATCCACGGTGCCGTCGGCATCCGCGGGACGGTAATCGGCCAGCGTGATCCCCTGTGTCAGCAGCCGGACGGCCTGGCCCAGCAGCGCCACATCGGCACCGAAGCGCGCCGCCTCGGCACGGTTGACCATCAGCCGCCAGTCGAGGCCGGGCACCGCCAACGTATCGGTGAGGTCGGTGAAGCCGCCCAAGCGCGCCATCCGGTCACGCACCATGCGCACGGCGGCGGCGTGGTCGGTCAGGCTCGGGCCTTGCAGTTCCAGCGCCACGGGCTTGCCGGTGGGTGGACCCATCTCCATCAGCCGCACCTGAAGATCGACGCCCGCAAGCTGCGCACCCATGTCGCGGATCGCCTCGGCGATTTCGGCGGCGGGGCGACGACGGTCCCAGCGGATGAATTCCAGCAGCACCGCGCCAATCAGTTCCTCGTCGCCGCCGCTGGCGGCGAAGGAGCGCGCATAGACACTGCGGATCTCGCCGAAATCCGCCAGCAGCGCCTCGGCCTCGCGCAGGATGGCGTCGCGCTCATGCACCGAAAGATCGTCGCGCGAGCGCAGCTGAACCTGCGCGAAATCGGGCTCGACCGCGGGAAAGAAGGCGACGCCCGCGCCGAAACGGGCGTAGCTGCCGAAGGCGCCGATCAGCAGCGCCGCGACCAGCATCAGCACCGTCACCGGGCGCTGCACCGACCATTGCAGCAACCGCACATAGGCGCCGGCCGGGCCGCGCATGCTGCGCGGATCGCCGGTTTCGGCCGCCGCGAGTTGCGCCGCCGCGCGCGGCGATTGTGGCCGCGCCCGCCCGATCAGCCCCCCGATCACCGGCACGAAGATCAGCGCCCTGGCGAGCGAGGCGATCAGCGTGAAGAACACCGTCACGGGCAGGTA
>CAZMBT010000016.1:0-18818 GCA_964564395.1 uncultured Alkalilacustris sp. | reverse complement strand
ATGCGCCTTCTGCAGTCAGGCGCCGGATTGCCTCGCGGACCGGGGTCATGCCCAGCCCGAGCGCCTGAACCAGCCCCTCGATCGTGACAGCCTGGCCGGGCGCAAGGTGGCCGAACAGGATCATGTCGCGCAAGCGGGCATAGGCTGTCTGATGCGCTGGAATGCTGGACGTCACGGGCCCGATCCGTCTGTTTGCGCCCGGCGATGCCGCCACCGCCGGGCGCTTGGTGTTCAGGCCGAGCTTATTGCATCAACTCGGTCCAGATCTGCGTGTACATGTCGTTGACCTCGGCCGGGCAGCTCACGCTGAAGCGTCCGGCATCGGCCAGATGCTCGGGCACATTGATCTCCGGCGCGTCCCGCATCACCTCGTCCAGATAGGGCTGCGAGCCTGCCACGCCGTTCGCATAGCGCGCAAAGTTCGAGATCATCGCGGCGTGCTCCGGCTCAAGCACGAAATTGAGGAACTCCATCGCCGCCTCCGGGTTCGGCGCATCGGCGAGGACCATCGCATTGTCCATCCAGATCGGGAAACCTTCCTGCGGATAGCCGTACACGATATCCTCGTTCTGCAGACGTGCGCGCATGCTCGCGCCGTTCCAGTACATCCCGGCCGCGATGTCGCCGGCCGCATAGGCGTCCACCGTTCCGTAATCCATGGCGATCCAGTGATCGCGGGCCGCCATCAGCGTATCGCGCGCGCTACGCAGGATGTCGGGATCGTTGGAACAGGGCTCGCCGCCGGCATGCCGCACCGCCAGATGCATGACATCGGTCATTTCGGGAATCACGTTGACGCGGCCCTGCAGCTCCTCGGGCGGATCGAGGACGATATTGGCGGTGTGCGGGTCACCATCATAGATCGCGGTGTTCACGATGACCCCGGTCGTGCCCCAGGCCCACGGGATCGAGTATTCGCGGCCCGGATCGAATTCGACATCGACCCAGCGCTCCTCGATATTGCCCATGTTGGTGACAATGTCGCGATCGATCGGCTGGACCAGCCCTTCCTCGACCCAGATGGGCACGTAATTGTTGGACGGCACCACGATATCGAAGCCGTGCCCGCCCTGGCGAATACGCGCCAGCGCCGTGTCATTGCTGTCGAAATCGGTCAGGGTCACATTGATGCCGGTTTCCTGCTCGAACTTCTCGATCAGCTCAGGGCTGGTATAGTTGCCCCAGTTATACAGGTTGAGCTCGCCCTCGGCCTGAGCCAGGGCGGTTGACCCCATGAGCGCGGCTGCGGCCATCGGTACAGTGAGATTTGGTTTCTTCATGGTCTTCTCCCGGTTGGTTGACGGTTTCAGGGACGTTTGCGCGAGACGATGAAGAACAGCAACACCACGACCGCCGACAACAGCAGAAACAAGGTCGCGATGGCGTTCATCTCGGGTGTGACCACCCGACGAATCTGTCCCAGCATGTAGGTGGCCAGCGTATCCTGTCCGGCCGATTTGACAAACTCCGTGATCACCACGGTATCCAGCGAGATCACGAAACCCAGCATGAAGCCTGCCAGGATCCCGGGCAAGAGAAGCGGCAGCGTCACATGGCGGAAAGTCTGGAAATGACTTGCGTAGAGGTCGGCAGCGGCGCGCTCGAGAGTCAGATCCATTGTCTGCAGCCGCGCCCGGATGGGCAGATAGGCGAAGGGAATGCAGAACGCCGAATGCGCGGCGACCAGATACCCCATCCCGGTATAGCCGGTCTGCACCTTGATGACCGCAAAGAAGATCAGGAGCGCCGTCCCCGTCACGACTTCCGGCACCATCAACGGCTGGTTGATCAGCGCGTATATTATTGTCTGCCCCGGAAACCGGGCCGTTCGCGTCGTCGCCAGGGCGGCCAGGGTTGCCGCTGTCGTGGCGATGGCCGATGCGGTGACGGCCAGCCACAGCGCACGGATCGACACCTCACGCACCTGCCGATTCTCGAACGCGGCCTGATACCATTGCAGGGAAAACCCGTCCCAGCGCGCCATCGACGCCGCTTCGTTGAAGGAGAACACCACCAGCGTGGCGATCGGCACATACAGCAGCACGAAGGTCAACAGAGCGACCGAAGCAAAGCCGGGCAGTCGCGTGATGGAGAAACCGCGCCGCGCCCTAGCCATGCCGCTTCTCCTCATCGCCACCGATAGTACGCAGATAGAAGATCAGCGCCACGAGCACGATCACCAGAAGCGTCAACGCCAACGCGGCGCCCAATGGCCAGTTGCGCCCCTGCCCGAACTGCAGCTCGATCAGATTCGACAACATCATGTTGCGCCCGCCGCCCAGAAGCCGCGGCGTGACATAGGACCCGATCGAGGGAATGAACACCAGAATCGAACCGGCGATGAAACCGGGCCGCACCAGCGGAAAAACGATGCGCCGCAGAACCTGCCAGCGGCTGGCATAAAGGTCGTACCCCGCCTCGAGAAGCCGCATGTCGAGCTTATCCATCGCGGCGAAGAGCGGCAGAACCATCAGCGGCAGGAACACATACGCCATGCCCACGAGGATCGCGAAATCCGTGAACATCATCTGGATCGGCTCACCGATGATGCCCAGATTGATCAGCACCGTGTTAATGAGGCCCTGGTTGCGGATCACTTCCTGGATCGCGAAGGTGCGAATCACCAGGTTTGTCCAGAACGGAATCGTGATCAGCAACAACCAGATCTCACGCTGCCCCGCGGGCCGCGTCGAGATGAACCAGGCGGTCGGGAACCCCAGGATCGCACACAGCACCGTGGTCTGGAACGCCAGGCTGATGGAGCGCCAGAAGATCGCGAGATGCGCCCAGTTCAGACTGACATCGTCGGGGTCGAAGATATCGCGCGAGAAAAAGACCCGGAACCAGCCCCTCATCGAGAATTCCCAGCTGACGCCGCCGAAGCTGCCCGGAGCCAGGAAGGAATAGACCACGACGATCAACAGCGGCCCCGAGGCCGCGAAAATCAGAATGATGAGCGCCGGCAGGCTGAGCAACCACTGCCACCAGTGACGCTCCCGCGACGCCTCGAGCGTGCGGCCCTGCGCTGATGCGTCATCGCCTTGTTGCGGCACTACGGTCATGCGGTCAGCTCCTCAGAACCTGAATGCCGCCATCCGCTACCCGGACCGAGACGGCGCTGCCGGGCTCGAACCGCGTTCCCGCCGCACCGGTATTCTGCCGCCGCAGCGTGAAGGGTACCCCCCCATCGACCTGCAAATGCACATGCGTGTCGGTTCCGAAGAAAACGGTATTCTCGACACGGCCCTCGAAATCCGCCTCGGAGTCGGTGATGAAGGCGTGCTCGGGACGTATCACGATCGTGACCTGCTGACCCGGTTCGGCATGCATGCCATCGGGGACGGCCGCACTGCGGGTCGTGCCGCCGGGCAACCGGACTTGAGCACGCCCCCCCTCGGCCGAGACCAGTTCGACATCCATGAAGTTCGTATCGCCGATGAAGTCCGCGACGAAACGCTCGGCCGGGTGGAAGTATATCTGCTCGGGGTTCCCCGATTGCAGGATGCGTCCGCCCGACATCACCGCAATGCGGTCCGACATCGTCAGCGCTTCCTGCTGATCATGCGTGACGAAGACGAAGGTGATCCCGGTCTCCGTCTGCAGCCGCTTGAGCTCGGACTGCATCTCCTTGCGCAACTTGAGATCGAGCGCCGACAGCGGCTCATCCAGCAGCAGAACCCGCGGCTGCGGCGCGAGCGCCCGTGCCAGCGCGACCCGTTGCTGCTGCCCGCCAGAGATCTCCGACGGCTTGCGCCCGGCCATCGACTCCATGCGCACCAATGCGAGCATGCGCTCCGTGGTGTCCTTGACCTCGCGCGCAGGTCTGCCCTGCATGCGCAGGCCGAAGCCGATATTGTCGGCGACGGTCATATGCGGAAACAGCGCGTAATTCTGGAACACGGTGTTCACGGGACGCTGATTGGGCCCCAGCCCGGCCACCTCGCGCCCATTGATACGAATATTTCCGGCGCTGGGCTGTTCGAACCCCGCGACGAGCCGCAGCAATGTCGTCTTGCCGCACCCCGATGGGCCGAGCAGAGTAAAGAACTCTCCCCGGCGGATATCCACCGAAATGTCATCGAGTGCCCGAAAAGCCGCCTCGCCATGGCCGAAGACCTTGCTCAGCCCCCTGATCTCGATCTCGTTCCCGGCAGCCGGCGACTGCGCTGATCGTTCGGACACCATTTCCTCCCCTTGCCGGACAGACAACCTCGATTTTGATCAAATTAAGATGAGAGTGCAACGGGTTTCACACCGCACGACCATCAGCGCTGTAAACGACCCGGCCACCGCATATCGTGTGGGCGACATGCAAATCCGATATGCGTTCGGCGGAGACGGCCTCGATATCCCCCGACAGGATCGTCACATCGGCCAGATAACCGGGTTTCAACATGCCCTTACGGTCCTCGCTGTGTTCTGCATAGGCGCCGCCGATGGTATAGGCAGCCAGCGCCTGGTGCAGGCTGACACGCTGATCCGTGCAGGTCTTGTCATAGGGCGCGCGCAGCATCGCCGCCTGGATGCACCGCAACGGATCGATATCCGCCACCGGCCAGTCGGAGGCGAAGGCCAGCGCCGCTCCGGTATCGTGCAGCCGCGCCGTCGGAAAGGCGTCGCGCCAGCGCGCAGAACCGATTCGGCTCAGGAACGGCTCGGTGCCGAAATCCATCGCTCCGGGCACGTGGCTGGGCTGCATAGACGCGATAACGCCCAGCTCGGCAAAGCGCGCAAGGTCGTCCGGGTGCAACAGCTCGATATGCTCGATACGGTGGCGGGCGTCGCGCGGGCCATTCGCGGCGCGGGCGGCGGCATACCCGTCCAGTGTGCGCCGCACCGCCCCGTCGCCGATCGCATGCACCGCGATCTGAAGGCCGCGCCGGTCAATCTCGGCACAGATCTCGGCAAAGCGCTCGGGCGCGAACAACGGCTCGCCCCGCCAGCCCGGCTGACCCGGATAGTCATCGACCATGACCGCTGTGCCGCTGTCGATTACCCCATCCATGAACATCTTCACAAAGCCCGAGGCGAGCCAGTCATCGGCATAGTCGCGGTGCAGCGCGCTCGCCTCATCAAGGTCCTCGAGCGCACGGAAATCACGAAAATGGAACGGAACTCGAACCCGCGCCGTCAATCGCCCGGCGTCGCGCAGCGTCGCCAGAAGCTCGAGCGTGTAACGGTTGCCGTCCATATTGACCAGCGACGTGAATCCGTGGCGCGTGCAATGCGCCAGTCCACGCTCCAGGATCGCACGGTCATGCGCGCGCTCGGCTTCGGTCGCCGGCGGATACGGGTCCATGCCGCTTACAAGGCCCAGCGACACCCGGCTTTCGCCCGCCAGCGCCTTGATCGGAGCAAAGGATTCGAACTCGCGCAGCTCGCCCGCGGCCAGCCCGTCTGCACCCATGACAATCTCGTTTCCGGGGCTCAGCGCACGCCCCTCCAGCAGGCCCGCGGCGCGCAGGGCCGCGGTGTTCGCCCATGCGGTGTGATGGTCCGACGCGAACATGGCGAAGGGCCGGTCCGGCATTGCGGCGTCGAGATCGTGACGCGTGATCGCGCGACCCAGCATCGCGTAATCGGCCCCCTGCGCCATCAGGACCGGCGCATCCGGATGCGCTGCCGCATAGTCGCGAACGGCGCGCGTCAGCGCCTCGATCCCGCTCACCCCCAGAAGCTGCAGATGCGCCAGCTCGGCACCACCGGGGAACAGGTGCATATGGCTTTCCACCAGCCCCGGCAGCACCGTGCCGCCCGCCGCATCTATGACGCGGCAGTCCGGCGCCGCCAGCGCGGCGATCTCCTCGCCGGTTCCGACAGCGCGGATCCGCCCGCCGGACAGGGCGACGGCCTGTGCCTGCGGGGCGCCGGTATCCATGGTCAGCACGCGCCCGTTGATTATGATCGTTTCCGCCAGCGTCACTGCAGACATCCGCCCCCCTTCCGCTTTCACACGGACGTTACCCGTGCAGCCGTATCACCTCAATGCGCGCTCACACACGCCAGCGCAAAAGCCGCTTTTCGATCATGCCGATACCGGTGCTGACCGTGACGCCGAGCACGGACAGGATGGTGACGCCGGCGAATAACCGCTCCAGATCATAAAGCGACCCGGCCTGCAGGATATACGCCCCGACGCCATGGGTCGCGCCCAGCATTTCGGCGGCGACCAGCAGGATGATCCCGATCGCAAGGCTGATCCGCAGCCCCGACAGGATGCCCGGCATCGCGCCGGGCAGCACGATCTTGCGCACGATCGACAGCCAGGACAGACCGAAACTCTGCCCCATGCGGATCAGCGTCCGGTCCACATTGTCCACCGCCCCATAAGTCGCGACGACCGTGGGCGTGAAGGTGCCGAAGGCGATCAGCGCATACTTCGATCCCTCATCGATACCGAACCAGATCACGAAGAGCGGCAGCAATGCGATCTTGGGGATCGGAAAGAGCGCCGCGACCAGCGGCACCAGCCCCGCGCGCGCATATGAAAACAGCCCGATCAACACCCCGATCGCGATGCCCGCGCTTACCCCCATCAAGGCGCCCATGAACAGACGGCTCAGCGATGGTGCCAGATGCGCGTAGAGCATTCCGCTGCGATGCAACTCGCCGAAGGTCAGCAGCACGTCGGAGGGCTGCGGCAGGGTCAGCGGCGAGATCCAGCCGGCCCGCGTGCCCCATTCGACCAGAAGGATCAGCGCCACGAAGACCGCGGCACCCACGCCGCGCCGGGCCTGCGGCCTGAAGCCGCCGCCGCGAAACGGCACGCGGCGGCGCACGACCGTCTGCGCCCCGTTGGCACCCGCAATGCCGTCGGTCGAAAGGCTTTGTTCAGTCATCGACAAGCTCTGCATCCGCGGCGCGCGCCTCATCGCGCATCAACCCCCAGAGGTGTTTCTGCTGCGCCTCCAGTTCGGGGTCGCCCAGCACCCGCTCACCGAGCGGGCGCGCCACGGTGACGGTTTCGCGTATACGCCCGGGCCTGCGCGACAGAACCACGATATGATGCCCCAGCCGCACGGCCTCCGCGAGGTTGTGGGTGACATAGACCGCCGTGAAGGGCGCGCGGGTCCAAAGGGAAATCAGATCGTCGATGAGCAGTTCGCGCGTCTGCGCATCCAGCGCCGACAACGGCTCATCCATCAGCATCACGGCCGGATTGACCGCCAGGGCACGCGCAATCGCCACACGCTGCTTCATGCCGCCGGAAAGCTGCCGCGGCAGAGCGCCGCGAAACTCCTCGAGCCGCGTGCGCGCCAGAACATCCGCCACGATCGCGTCGCTGCGCGCACGGCCCAGCCCGTGATCCTCCAGCACCAGGCGCACATTGCCCTCCACCGTGCGCCAGGGCAGGAGCGCGAAATCCTGGAACACGAAGGTCAGCGGATTCAGACAGGCCTGCGGCACCTCGCCGACCTGCAGCACCTCACCACGACTCGGGCGCTCCAGCCCGCCGATCATGCGCAGGAGGGTCGATTTGCCACAACCCGACGGGCCCACGATGCACACGATCCTCCCTTCGGGAATCTCGAGCGCGATATCGCTGAGCACCTCCACATCGCCGTAGCGATGGCTGAGGCCGACGACTGACAGGTCCATGGGCGGTTTCCGCTGGGCGCCATGCCGGGCAGCGCGAACTGCCCGGCAGCGCGATCAGAGTGTCTCGACGAAGCTGGTATCGACGACCGTATCGAAGGCGATGCCGTCGTCGATCAGATCCTCCCGCTTGAACCAGTCCAGCTGGTCGCGCAGCGACGCCACATTCATCGCGGCGCCGGGGTTGAGCCGCATCGCACCGGCGAGGATCGGCGGCGCGGCATCCTCATAGGCCCGGTCGGTATAGACGTAGTTGTGGATCAGCCGCACCATGGCGTCGCGCGCGTCGTCACCGGCCGTTTCATCAACAAGTGCGGCGTTGAAATCGTCCACGCCGCGCCCGAACGCTGCGAGGAAGTCCTCGGTCAGCGCCCGGTTGTCGTTCACGTTCTCGGTCGAGGTGAAGACGGTGGTCACCTGATAATCCGGGATGTAATCGGCCACATCCCCGATGATGTGAAGCGCGCCGGACGCATCCAGCGCCTTGGCGATATGCGGCACGATGGACCAGGCATCGACCTGCCCGGACTGCATCGCACCGATGATCGCGCCCACGGACTGCAGCGGCCGGTACTCGACCGATACGCCTTCCTGTTCGGTGATCTTCGAGCCCATGTAATGGAACGACGAGCCGGTCTGCGTGATCGCGAAGCGGCGTCCGTCCAGCGCGGCCGGGCTGGTCAGGCCGTCCTGATAGGCGTCGTCCGAGGCCAGTATCTTTTGTCCATCGATTCCCGGCTCCTCCTGCAGGGCGCCACCGATGACACGGACTGCCCCCCGCTCGGCGAGGTTGATCAGACCGCCGGTCATCGCCGTGATGCCGAAATCCACGTCGCCCGAGGCGATCGCCACCGCCATGGGCTGCGCCGCATCGAAAAAGCGCAACTCGACGTCGAGTCCGGCATCGTCGAAATATCCGCGTTCGACCCCGACAAAGCTCGCGGCATGGCTGGTGAGGCGCAGCGCGCCAACTACGGTCTTGGTGCGCGCGATCGCCGGCGCGGCGAGGCTGGCAGCGGCGGCCGTACCACCCATGAGCGCCAGTGTCTGACGCCGGTTCATCCTCAGCATATCGAAACCTCCCATTGCGACAGGGCCTGCGCGCTTTTCCGCGACTGCGCCTCCTGCGAGGCGTCGCGCGACGCACGCAACCATGATGACGGCCACGAGACAACGCGAGACGGTCGCGCAAGTCAACCGCCGACGCGCCAGGCGATCCGGCAACGGCAAATGAAAAAGGCCCCCGAAGGGGCCTTTTCCAGAAAAGCGATTCTGTCAGCTCAGAGCGGCTGCAGATTGCCCGCGCTTTCGCGGCCGTCACGGCCGGCTTGCAGATCGAAGCTGACCTTCTGGTTGTCGGCCAGCCCGGTCATCCCCGCACGCTCGACGGCGGAAATGTGGACGAACACGTCCTTGCCGCCGCCATCGGGCGCGATGAAGCCGTAGCCTTTGGTGGTGTTGAACCATTTTACGGTGCCAGTGGCCATCCCGTCTCTCCTTCTTCAGTGTTGTCCCGCGCAACATTGCCGGGGGTCGTGCAGCCAGGTCTTCAACGTGGTCCGGCTGCCTGAATCAGGAGGCGGTCGTAAGAAGTCTGTTGTCACCCGCGAACAATGCCATAATCGGCGCAGAAAGCAAGCCGAAAACGCCTTCTCAGAGCACGCGCAGAAAGAGTTGCACCGAGACGAACACCACCGCCACACCCGCGACGAGTTCCAGCCCGGAGGCGACACGCGGCGTGGGGACGATGCGCGACAGCCAGCCCGCCGCGCCCTCGCGCATCGCCACCGCGAGGACAGCGACACCGACAGTCACGCTCGCCGTTCCGAGTCCCATCGCGTAGGTGCCCGCGATTCCGGCAGCATCGATCCCCATCCGCCATGTCAGGATCAGCAGAAACAGCGCCCCGGTGCAGGGCCGCATGGCGATGCCGCCGATCACCGCTGCCGCGTCGCGCCAGCCGCGCATGGCCGCAACCTGCGCAGGATCGGGGCCGTGGCGATGGCCGCAGCTTGTGCAGACATCCGGCTCATGCACCGCCCCCTGGTCACGACTTGCCGTCAGGCCGCGCCCCCCCCGCAGCGCCAGCCATCCGCCGATCAGCGCGATCGCCGCGTAGCTTGCCGGGGCGAGCACCTCCTCGCCTGCGCCCACAAGCTGCTCGCGGCTCCAGTCGAACGCGAAGACCCCACCATAGACCAGGACCACCGCCATGGTGGCTTGCGCCAGGCTCGCGGCGAGAGCGATCGCCGTCAGCGGCAGGAGGCGCACCCCGCTTCCGGCGCCATATCCGGCGATCAGCATCTTGCCGTGGCCCGGCCCGGCGGCGTGGAAGAAACCGTAGGCGAATGTGAGACCGAGAAGCGCGGCAAGGGCGCCGGGTTCGCCCGCGCGCAGCTGCCGCAACACCCCGGCCATTGCGTTCTGCGCCTCGCGCTGGCCCTCGGCTGCCCAGCGCGCCAGATCCTGCATGCCCCCGGTGAGCCAGACCCAGATCAACACGCCAAGCAGCGCCACCGCAAATGCCGGAATCATTCGCCGCATTGCACCCACAACTCATGTGCAAAAGCCTCGCCGACTGCGGGAAAATCCGCCTCGATCTCCTGCGCATCGGCGCCGTCGGCGATAAGTTCGTCAAGGGCGCCCTGAAGCTCGGCCTCCGCCGCCTCCCAGTCCGGCTCGACCACGCGGCTCGTGCAATCCTCGCGCCCTTCGATCATGGCCTCCAGTGCGATAGTGTAGTCGGTGTAGTAAGTCGGATCATATACCTCGAAGACCAGCGGACCGGCCGACGCCTCCGGCGGCTCGCGCACGGCCCGCAGATGGGTGGTTATGATACGGCCATCGCGGTAGTCTGCGGTCCATTCCAATGGCCCGGAAAGCTCCAGTCGCTCGGCACCGGCGCGCAGTCTGAGGTCGCCCTCGTACCCTTCCACCCAGTTCATGTCGAACCCCGACAGCTCCTCGCGCTCCTCGGGTGTGACATTGCCGGTATAATCGCGGTCCAGCCCGAGATCGTCGATCATAAGCATCGAATAGAATTCATCATAGACCCAGACGACACGCACTGCCGCAAGGCGATCCCGATCATCGAAATGCAGCTGCAGTCCGGCATCCACGAAAATATGCGGATGCGCGCCCGCGGCGGTGGCACCAAGACAGAGCACCGATGTGAGCAAGCCGCGCAACCCCATGCCGTCACCCTAACCCATGCCGCAATGAGCGGCTAGGCCGGCCGACGCGCGACGAAATCGATGAGCGCGGACCTGCCGGCATGACCGGCTCCCTCCTCGATTTCAGCGTCGTAGTCGGCCTCATGCAACACCTCGAATCCCGCGAAGGCCCTGCGCAGCATCGGCAAGGTGTACATGTTCTCGGCGGCCGGCGGGCCGCCGGTTCCATACCCCACCTGGCGCGGCGCATAGCCGTGCAGCAACAGCAAGCCGCCGGGCCGCAGGCTGCGTACCATGCCGGAAAATATGCGGTCACGCTGCGCTGGTGGCGCGAACTGTATGAATATGGCGATCACCGCGTCGAACGCGTCCGGGGCCCAGTCCCAGCTGTCCACATCGGCCTGCCGGAAATCGACCCGGACACCCCGCTCGGCCGCCAGTCTGCGCGCCTTCTCCAGCCCGACGGCCGAGTTGTCCATGGCGACGACATCATGACCCTGCTGCGCCAGAAAGACGGAATTGCGCCCCTCGCCATCGGCCACGGCAAGGACCTTCGCGTGCGGCGCGAGCCGGTGGAGTTGTCGTTCCAGAAACTCTGCCGGGCGTGTGCCGAACAGGTAATCCGGCCTCTGGTACCGCTCATTCCACATGATGCCCTCCGCCGCGTTACCGCAGTCAGCTAGGCGCTCCTGCGGGGGAACTCAAGCCTCCCGCCCACCGGTTTGTCCGGGCGACGTGACGATACGCCCGCGACCACCATGCTTTGCCGCGTAAAGGGCACGATCCGCGTCAGCGAGAATCCGGTCGGGAGTTGGCCCGGCATAGTGTCGCGACAACGTCGCGCCGAGACTCGCCGAAACCCGGCAGGACGAACCGGCATGGTCGATCGGTGCTTCCAGCCGCTGCAGCAGGCGATCCGCTATCTCCCGGAGCGGGGCATAATCCCCCACGCCGGGCAGCAGCACGACGAACTCATCCCCGCCCAGCCGCGCCACCAAGTCCTCGCCGCGCGTCACCTCGCGCAGCATCTGTGCGACCTTGATCAGCACATGATCCCCGGCAGCGTGACCCAGCGTGTCATTGACCTGCTTGAAGCGATCGAGATCGAGCTGCATCGCCGCAAAGGGCTGACCGCTCTCGCACATCTGCTGCAACCGCGCCTCGGCTGCACGACGGTTTGCGAGCCCGGTCAGCGCATCCGTGACGGCCTGTTCCTCGGCGCGCTGCTTGGCGGACCGAAGCCGGTGGTTCAGGCTGCGCAGCTCCCCGAGCACGGCCAGTTTGGCCTCGTTGAGATACAACATCTCGACCGCGAGATCGGTGATCGCGAAATCGCGGTCGGTCAGGGCGTGATCGCGCACACCGTCCGGCAGGTTGATACCGAATGACAGGTTCACCAGAAGATCGTCGCTGCCATCCAGGGCCACCACCGTCCCCTTGAAACCGGTGAATGGCGGCGCGCGCAATGCCAGTTTCAGGGCCGTTCCATCCAGCGCACGCAATCTGCCGGCGGTGGTGACGCCGCGCGGTCGCCGGATATCGAATAGCGCGAAGAAGTCTGCCCCGGTCACGGACGCGGCTTCGCAGACCCTGCGCATCGTCGGACCCGCCCGAACGACCCGCGCCGCGCTGTCGAGCCGCAGATGCATCGGCATCAATGCGTCCGCAGCCGCAGCACCGAGCCCGAACGCCTCCCGCGCGGCAACGCTCAAGATCCGCCCCCGACAGTCGGCGCAAGCTGAAAGCTGCGCCCCTGTGCAAAGCGCTGATCGAGAAGGTCGATGTCCAGCCGCGCGGCCGGACCCTCCGCGTCAGTCACATCGATGAGCGCGAGCGCCCCGTAATCATCCGCCATCGCACGCAACACACCGGCAACGACATGCACGAACACTGGGTGCCGCGCATGACACGACACAGAATAACGCCCCTCTTCGTGGTCATGCAGCTCAAGTCGCGGCAATTCCAGATCCGGGACGGCAAGCCGCCCGCGACCCTGAAGATCCTCCAGCGAGTGCAGAAAATCCTCGAAACCCACGCCGCCGAAACGCAACAACCGGCGCAGCGGCTCGAAACCGGGATGCGAGACAAGATGGATGCCCAGATCCTCCAGCAAGGCGGCCCGCGGTTTCGCAAGCTTCTCCTGCGCCGCGATGAGCAGCGCCTCGGTCACCTCGTCATCGTACTCCAGCATCCCCTCGAACCCCTCGGGCGGGGCGCCGGCCGCGACAGCGATCGCTTGCCACTGCGCGTTTCCATACGTGTCGCGCAGAAAGCATTGTATCGAGCGGTTCACCAACCCATGCATCGCGGCACTCCCACACTCCGTGCCGAGCATAGGCGGCGCGAGTTAACAGTGTCCGAAGACCCGTATCGCGTCGCGGCGGTTCAGAAGTCGGTGGGCGCCCCGCCCTCGCGCTTGCGGCGGGCGACGAACTCCGTCAACGCCTCGCGATGCGCGGGGTCCATCGGCGGCGTCTCGAACTCGTTCAGGATGGCCTTGTAGATGCGGTGCGCGCGCATGACCGTGTCTTCCGACCCGCCGGACACCCAGGCCTCGAAATTGCGCCAGTCCGAGGCAATCGGAGCATAGAACGCCGAGGTGTAGCGCGCCTGCGTGTGTTCGGCACCGAAGAAGTGACCCTCGGGGCCGACCTCGCGAATGGCGTCGACGGCAATGTCGTCCTCGGTTGTGGCCGTGATCGCAGGCTCGAAGTAGCGCTGGATCATCTGCAGGACCTCGCAATCCATGACGAATTTCTCGGGGCTCGCGATCAGCCCCCCCTCGAGCCAGCCCGCGGCGTGATACACGAAGTTCGACCCCGATTGGACCGCAGCCCACAGCGAATTCGACGTCTCCCACATCGCCTGACCGTCCGGCACGTTCGACACGCACACCCCCGAGGACCGTAGCGGCAGCCCGTAGAACCGCGCGAGCTGCCCGGTCATCTGCGTTGCGCGCATGTATTCGGGCGTGCCGAAGGCCGGCGCGCCGGTCTTCATGTCCACATTCGACGTAAAGGTGCCCATGCCCGTCGGGCATCCCGGCTTGACGTATTGCAACAGCGCGATCGCAGACAGCGACTCGGCAACGCTCAGCGTCACCGCACCGGCCATCGTGACCGGCGCCATCGCCCCCGCCAGCGTGAAAGGCGTGACGAAGACCGGCTGCCCGCGGCGCGCGCAGCGCAGCGCACCGTCGAGCATCGGATGGTCATGCTTGAGCGGCGAGACCGAATTGATATTGGTGTACATCCGCGGGCGCGCCTCGAATTCCTCGTGCGACAATCCGCCGGCCAGCCGGGTCATCTCCATCACGTCCTCGACGCGCTCGGCGCCCAGCGAATAGGCATGCACGACCTTATCGGTGAGCAGAAGCTTCTCCTGCACGCAATCGAGATGGCGCACCGATGCGTGGATGTCCGAAGGCTCGACGGGGTAGCCGCCGGCCACGTGGATGCAGTTGAAATACTGCGTCAGCTTCATGAATTCTCGGAAGGTCTCGAAATCGCCGGGGCGCTTCCCGCGCTCGGCGTCCCATGCGTTGGGCGGCGAAGAGACATTCACGAAGACCATGTGCCCATCCCCGACGACGACTTCGCGCGCCGGGTTGCGGGGCGTGATGGTAAAGCGCGGCGGCGCCCGCCGCACCATCTCCATCACGAAGTCCTCATCCATGCGCACGTTGCGCCCCTCGATGCGGCACCCCGCCTCGCGCAGCAGCTCCAGCGCCTCGGGGTTGAGGAACTCGATGCCGATCTCCCTGAGAATACGCATCGCACCGTGATGTATCGCCGCGACCCCCTCGGCATCGAGCGGCTCGGTCGGCCGGTCGGGGTTGAGCGGAATGCGCCAGGGCATCTGCGCGATCGCCGCGCCGCCGCTGCGGGACCGGTTTCCGGCGCGTCCGCCCGAGCGCCGCTTGCGAACTGTGTCCTGCGTCATGACCTTGCTCCCTTCGGCTCCAACAACACCGAAGACGTCCGCTCCCCGATCCTTCGTTCACGACCCGTGACGTCGCTTTTGGACCATGAATGCCGCTTTTCGCCGGCCACGGCCTCACGGGGCGCGGCGCGACCGATCAGCCGGGCGCGCCCGCAAGCTCGTCCAGAAGCGCCGGCAACGCACCGATATCGCGCACCAGGCGGTCGGCATGCGGCGCAAGCTCAGCCAGCCGCGCCGGACCGGTGAGCACACCGACGGTCCGCATTCCCGCCGCGCGCCCGGCAAGCAGGTCATGTGTACTGTCCCCGACCATGAGGACGGTTTCGGGCGCCAGCCGTGCGGCCCGCGCAAAGGCCAGCAGCATCCCGGCATCGGGCTTGGCGCCATGGCCACTGTCGAACCCGGCGACAAAATCGAACTGCCCTGCGATGCCGGCCGCTTTCAGATGGGCCTGCGCCGGGGACTCGGCGTCGTTGGTCGCCACCCCGAGGCGCAACCCCCGGCCACGCAACCCCGACAACAGCGGCACCAGCGGCACAGCGGGAATCATCTGCGCATCGGCCGCGCTGGCGTTGATCCGCGCGAGCAGGGCGTCCGGCCCCATTTCGGGCAGCTCCGGCGACAGGATCCGCACGACCTCGGCCGGTGTTCCCGCGATCACCGGGCTATCGGGATCGAAGCGCCGGGCGGCCAGATCATAGCCCATGGCACGGCCGATCCGCGCCGCGGCCACCTCGTCGCCCGCCGTCAGATCCCGCAGCAGCGCCGCCGCCCAGTTGCCCCAGCTGAGATGAAAATCGAACAATGTGCCATCCTTGTCGAACAGCACGCCCCTGACATCGGCCATCGCCCTACCCCCTTGTAACGCGCCGACAATCGCCCCTGCCGGGAGGCGCCGCAAGCCAGTTTTGCGTGCGGCGATTGACTTGGCGGCGGGGTTCACGGACTGTGCCGCCATGCCGCGCCGACCGCCTTACCGCCTGCACGACTCGATTCTGTATCAGCTCACCCTGACCGCGCGCCTGCAGGAGCGACGTCTGGAGGACGGGCTCAGATCGCTGGGGTTGAGCCGGATCACCTGGTGCGTTCTGCTCGCGGTGCAGAATGAAGGGCTGAACAAGCCGTCGCAGATCGCCGAGTTCATCGGCGTGGACCGGACATCGACATCGCGCGCATTGCGCCAGATGGAGGCGGCAGGCTGGCTTGCGCGGCACTGTGGAACCGATGACCGGCGGACCAGATCGGTGGCGTTGACGGAGCGCGGCGAGGCGCTGCTGCAGCTTGCAACGCCGCTCGCCGAAGAGAACAGTCGCCACTTCCTCGGCAAGCTGACGGACACGCAGGCGGCGACACTCAGCGACCTGCTCGCACGGCTGCGCGCGGGCGAGGCGCGCCCGCTCGACCGGTTCTGACGGCGCACCACTCAGGTCCAATGCACCTGCGCGCCGCCGGGCAACGCCTCTCGTGCCGCGCCGGGTTCGGTGGCCTCAAGGCCGGTATCGGCGCTCAGCGCCATGATCCAGGCGTCGTCGAGCAGGATGAAATCCAGCACCGAGGCGAGGAACTGCTCATCCTCGGCGCGCTGGCGCAGGTCGTCCAGACCGGCGCCGGACGCGCCCATGAAGACGGGAAACAACTCGTCATTGGCCGCGAGCCAGCCCAGCGCGGTCAGCGCCACCGTTACCGCGCGATCACGCGACATGGTCATGTTTGCCCCCGTCGAAATAAAATCTTAAGATTCGTCAATAAAGGATGAGGAACGAGTCCGCGCAACCCCGGAGGAGCGACATGGTCGGCAAGGTTCTCATCGTGGATGATCTCGCCACGAACCGTGTCGTTCTGAAGGTCAAGCTGTCGCAGGCCTGCTACCAGACCCTGCAGGCGGAAGACGGCGAAACCGCGTTGCGCATCGCACGGACGCAGACACCGGCGCTGATTCTGCTCGACCTGAAGCTGCCGGACATGGACGGGCTGGACGTATGCCGCCGCTTGCGCGCCGATCCTGCCACATCGCGGATCCCCATCATCATCGTGACCGCGATACAGGACGCTGCCGGACGGGTCGCCGCGCTGCGCGCCGGTGCCGATGATTTCCTCAGCAAACCCGTCGACGAGATCATGCTTCTGGCACGTATCCGCAGCCTGATGCGCGCGCGGGAAACCGAACGCGAGTTGCAACTGCGCGAGCAGGACGCGGACCCGCAGGGCTTTGCCGAGGCCACCGAGAGCTTCGAGCCCCCCGCGCGCATCGCCCTTGTGACCGCGCGGCGCGAGGATGCGCTTCGCTGGCGCCACGTTCTGGCCCCGCACATGCGGGACCGCCTCGAACCATGCACCCGCGAGGAAGTCCTCGGCGCCGCGCAGGACTCTCCGGCGCCCGAGATGTTCGTGATCGCTGCCGATCTGGGCCAGCCCACCCATGGTCTGCAACTGATGTCGGAATTGCGTGCGCGCGCCACCACGCGCCACGCGGCGATCTGCATCGTCATCGACGGTGCCGCACGCGATATCGGCGTAATGGCGCTGGATCTCGGGGCCAGCGATCTGATCGATGCGGCTTTCGATGCGCAGGAAACCGCGCTGCGCCTGACCACCCAGCTGCGCCGGAAACGGCAGGCGGACAGGCTGCGCGCCGCCTTGCATGACGAGGTCCGCCTCGCCATGACCGACCCGTTGACGGGACTCCATAATCGCCGCCACGCGGTGCCGCAGCTCAACCGGCTCATCGATCGGGCTCATCGTGCCAGAACGAGCTTTGCGGTGATGGTGCTCGACATCGATCGTTTCAAGGAGATCAACGACCGATGGGGCCATGCGACCGGCGATGCCGTGCTGACCCAAGTCGCGCATCGCCTGCGCGACACGCTGCGACCGTCGGACCTGCTGGCGCGCATCGGCGGCGAGGAATTCCTCGTCGCCATCCCGGATGTCACCCTCGGCAGCGCCCGGCTGGCGGCCGAGCGTCTGCGTAGGGTCGTCGAGGAACGTCCGGTCGCCTTTCCCGATGACAGCGTCGCGGTGCAGATCACGATTTCTATCGGCCTGACCTTCGAAGACGGGCAGGGCTTCGGGTCGCGGGACGGTCCCGGCGCCATGCAGGCGGCCGATGCCGCGCTGTTGCAGGCCAAGGCCGCAGGGCGCAACCGCGTCACCGACAGCTGCGGAACCGCTGCCTGAACAGATCCCGCGCCGCCCGTCACACCCCGTGCCTCACACGACCGGAACACGCCGCACCGGCCGAGACAGGCGCTCCGGCTGCTCGGCCCAGTGCTGATGCGTGCGCACCCCCCCGGCGCGACGCACCTCGGCGATGGCTCCAGCCGCGATATCGGCGATGGCCCAGCCGGGCGCGTCGAGCTCGGTTTGAGCCAGGATGCCGGTTTCCGGCCATCCGCGGTCCGGCGGGCCATAGATTGCGGCGCGGCCATGATTGGCATCGACCGGCGGGCACCAGGGCACGGCCCCAACCGTGGGCGAATGGACCGCGACGCACTGGTTTTCCAGTGCCCGCGCCATCGCTCCGACACGCACCCGGGTGAAACCGGCAACCGTCTCCGTCGCCGAGGGCACCAGCAGGATCTCTGCCCCGGCGTCGACGAGGGCGCGCGCCAGCAACGGAAACTCGCAGTCATAACAGATGAGAACGCCGATACGCCCCAGCGCCGTCTCGAACAGATGCAGGGGCCCGCCGGGCACGATGTCCCATTCGTCGCGCTCATAGGGGACCATGATCTGCTTGTCCTGCGTGCCGATCGCTCCTTCCGGGCCGAAGAAGCCGGCACGGTTGACGGGCCGCAGCGCGCCCTCGTCCCAGACCGGGCCGCTCGCCGACAGGATGTGCACGGCGTATCGCCGCGCCAGCTCTTCGTGCAGCGCCCAGGCCTGCGGCATCTGCGCATCCACAGCGCGCGCTGCGGCCTCGGGGTCGCGCGCCGCCTCCGCCCCCGAGAGCGAGGCAAGCTCCATCGCACCATATTCGGGGAACACCAGAAGCTGCGCCCCCTGCCCCGCCGCCTGCGCAACCCAGCGCGTCAGCTTCGCCTCATATTGAGACCAGTCCTCGAACCAGTCGAGCGGGTAGGCCGCCGCCGCGATCCTGACCATTCC
>CAZMBT010000015.1:0-18865 GCA_964564395.1 uncultured Alkalilacustris sp. | reverse complement strand
GCTCGAACTGCATGAAGACCAGATTCCAGATCTCGACGAAGCGGTCGCCATCCTCGTCCGCGCTGCCCGGCGGGCCGCCGGCGATATGGGGGCCGTGGTCGTAGAAGATTTCGGAGCACGGGCCGCAGGGTCCGGTCGGGCCCATCGACCAGAAATTGTCGTCCGAGTCGATGCGCAGGATACGTTCATCCGGCAGGCCCGCGACCTTCTTCCAAAGTGCCGCCGCCTCGTCGTCGGTGTGGTAGACGGTGACCAGCAAGCGCTCGGGCGACAGGCCGAATTCGCGCGTCAGCAGGGTCCAGGCATGCGGGATCGCGGTTTCCTTGAAATAGTCGCCGAAGCTGAAATTTCCCAGCATCTCGAAGAAGGTGTGATGGCGCGCCGTGTAACCGACATTGTCCAGATCATTGTGCTTGCCCCCGGCGCGCACGCATTTCTGGCTGGTGACGGCGCGGCGATAATCACGGTGCTCGGCGCCGGTGAACAGGTTCTTGAACTGCACCATGCCGGAGTTGGTGAACATCAGCGTGGGATCGTTGCGCGGCACCAGCGGCGAACTGGGCACGACCTCATGATCATGGCGCCGGAAATACTCCAGAAAGGTCGTGCGGATATCGTTGAGGCTGGGCATGGTCGTCCTTGAAGTCGGGGCAGCGCGATGGCTCCGACCTCGTTTAGCGGGGCGATGCGGGGCTGTCCACAGCGTCACCGCCCGGCATTCACGCCGCCGCCGCGTCCGGCCGGCGGCGCCGCATGCGCCCCGCCACTCGCCCGCCCCCGCCCGGCGCGGCGGCAATCGTGCCGGGCGGGACCGTGCTTCAGGATTCGACGATGTCGTCGCCCGCCGCGGACTCCACCCCCTTGGGTGGTGCAAGCCCGTTGGCGACGCGGATCCGTTCCTCGATCTGGCGGGCGATCTCGGGATTCGATTTCAGGAAGGTCTTGGCATTCTCCCGGCCCTGGCCGATGCGCTCATCGCCATGGGAATACCACGAGCCCGACTTCTCAACCACGCCGGCCTTGACGCCCAGATCGATCAGCTCGCCGGTCTTGGAGATGCCTTCGCCATACATGATGTCGAATTCCACCTCCTTGAAGGGTGGCGCGACCTTGTTCTTGACCACCTTCACGCGGGTGTGGTTGCCCACGACCTCGTCGCGATCCTTGACCGCCCCGATGCGCCGGATATCGAGCCGCACCGACGAGTAGAATTTCAGCGCGTTGCCACCGGTCGTCGTCTCGGGCGAGCCGAACATGACGCCGATCTTCATGCGGATCTGGTTGATGAAGATGACGGTGCAGTTCGAGCGGCTCATCGAGCCCGTGAGCTTGCGCATCGCCTGACTCATCAGCCGCGCCTGCACGCCCACGCTCGAGTCGCCCATGTCGCCCTCGAGCTCGGATTTCGGCGTCAGCGCCGCGACCGAATCGACCACCACCATGCTGACGGCGCCCGAGCGCACCAGCGTATCGGTAATCTCCAGCGCCTGTTCGCCGGTGTCGGGCTGCGAGATCAAGAGCTCGTCAAGATCGACGCCGAGCTTGCGCGCATAGCCCGGATCGAGCGCATGCTCGGCATCGACGAAGGCGCAGACCCCGCCCTTCTTCTGCTCCTCGGCGACGGCGTGCAGCGTCAGCGTCGTCTTGCCCGAGCTTTCCGGCCCATAGATCTCGATGACGCGACCATTTGGCAGCCCGCCGATGCCCAGCGCGATGTCGAGCCCCAGCGACCCGGTCGATGTGGACGCGATCTCGGCAACCGGATTGTCGGAGCCGAGCTTCATGATGGAGCCCTTTCCGAACTGCCGTTCGATCTGCGAAAGCGCGCTGTCGAGCGCCTTCTGCCGGTCCGTGTCACGTTTGTTGGTCATGTCGAGTAGGCTCGCGGTTGCCATGTGTCAGCCCCTTATTTCACAGCGATGCGCAAGCGACAATGCCCACGCATGTTCCTGTCATGTTCTCATGCAACCCTGACCCTATCGGAGCCGGATTTCAACATGTTTTCCTCGATTCCAACTTTTTTCCCGACAGGTTAAGGATTAGTTTACGCCGCCATATCAAACCCGCTTCATGCACAATTCGGGGAGCTGTGCCGACATGCTGATTTTCTGGGAGCAGCGGCTGGTCTTTCTGGCAACGCCCAAGACCGGGTCCACCGCGATCGAGGCCGCGCTCGAATCGCTGGCCAGCGTATCGGTCCAGCGCCCGCCCGAGATCAAGCACACCCCGGCCTACCGGTATCGCCGCTTTCTTGCCCCGTATCTGCACAACTCGGCCGACGGGGCAAGCTTCACCGTCGTGGCGCTGATGCGCGAGCCGGTGGACTGGCTGCGAAGCTGGTACCGGTTTCGGCAGCGCGACGACGTGCAGGACCCCGCGCGCAGTACGCGCGGCATCAGCTTCGAGCAGTTCGCCGCCGACTACATGAAGCAACCGCAGCCGCCGCATGCGCAGGTGGGCGCCCAGGCGCGGTTCCTTTCGGGGCCGGACGGGCTGGGGGTGGACCGGCTGTTCTGCTATGAGCGCCTCGACAGCTTCCTCGGTTTTCTGGAGGATCGGCTGGACTGCGAGATCATCCTGCCGCGGCTGAACACCTCGCCGCCGGCCGAGGTTTCGATCAGCGAGCAGATGGAGCGCAGGCTGCGCGACCACATGCGCGACGACATACGCCTGTATGAGACCGTGTCCTGCGCGACGGCGTAGCGGCCCGCGGCACGATCAGCGGATGGCGAAGCTGCAAGCATTCCTCCGCCAGATGCGCCCGAATTGCTTTTTCATCAACCTGCTACAGCCCCGGCAACCACAGCGCCAGTGGCGGAAACAGCACCAGAAGGCCCACCAGACACAGCGAACACAGGATGAAGGGCAGCGCCGCAAGATAGATGTCGCGCATCGTGGTGCCGGGTGGCGCCACACCTTTCATCACGAACAGCAAGAGCCCGAAAGGCGGGGTGGTAAAGCTGATCTCGAGCGCCAGCAGCATGATCAGGGCAAACCAGATCGGGTCGAACCCCAGACTCTGCGCCAGCGGAAAGAAGATCGGCACGGTCAGCAGCATCATCGAGATCTGCTCCATGAACATGCCCAGGATCAGCAGCACCGCGAACATCGCCAGCAGCATCATCAGTGGCGCCAGATCAAAGCCCGTCGCCCAGTCGATAAGCCCGCGCGACGCCCCCGAGAACGCCAGAAGCTGGCTGAAGGTGGCCGAGCCGAAGACGATCAGATAGGCCATCACCGTGACCTTCAGCGCGCCCTCGACGGAGCGGCGCATCGCCGCCCAGGTCAGCCCGCCATACAGCACCGCCAGGATCAGCACGCCCAGCGCGCCGAAGGCGGCCGCCTCCGACGGCGTCGCGATACCACCGATCATCATCACCACGATCACCACCATCAACCCGATCATGGGCACGATGTCGCGCAGCACCATGAACAGCTTTTCCGCCATGGGCGCGGGGTCCACCTCATAGGGCGGTGCGGCGTCGGGGTCGCGCCGGGTCTGCCACCAGATCATGCCCAGATAGAGCCCGGCCAGCACCAGTCCCGGCAGGATGCCGGCCACCAGAAGCTTGCCCACATCCACCCGCGCCAGTGTCGCCAGCAGCACCGCCAGCGCCGAGGGCGGGATGATGATCGCCAGCCCCCCGGTGCCCAGGATCGGCCCGATGGACATGCGCTTCTTGTAGCCGCGCCGCGTCATCTCGGGCACCATCAGCGACCCGAGAAGCGCCGTCGAGCCCATCGACGAACCCGACAGCGTCGCGAACCCGGTCCCGCCCAGCACCGTCACGTAGGACAGCCGCCCAGGAAGCCGCCCCAGAAGCCGGTCGATGGCGTTGAACATGCGCGCGCCGAGGCCGGTATGAAAGAAGATCTCGCCCATCAGCAGAAACAGCGGGATCGGCACCAGCGCATAGCTGGTCAGCGCCCCGAGCCCGTTATTGAGCAGCTGCGTGACACCGCGTTCGCCCCCCATGAAGACCCAGGCGCCCAGGATACAGGCCGCCAGGAACGCGATCGCCACCGGCATGCCCAGCGCCATCAGCACCATGATCGTGCCCAGAAGCAGGCCCAGCGCCTCGAACCATTCCATCAGTCGTGTATCCCCGCCTCACCCGAGTGCAACAGCTCGCGCCCGATCGCGAAGCGGGCGAACTCGACCGCCATCAGCCCGAAGCTGACCGGAAAGGCGATGGTCAGCATCCAGCGCGGGAAGAAATAGGCCCGCACGTCGAAATCGCGGCGCTCGATATTGGTCTGCACCAGTTCGGCGCCCTTCCAGGCGAGGATGGCGCACACGGCCACGCAGCCCAGCGCGACCAGCCGGCTGAGCACGCGACGCGCCACCGGCGGCAATGCGGCGGTGACAAGCTCGATATGCACATGCCCGCGCTTTCGCACCAGCCAGGGCGCGCCCAGCATGGTCATGTAGAGAAGCCCGTATTCGGTCGAGGTGAACAGCCAGGCGAAGGGCTGCATCCCGGCGTTGCGCATCGCGACCGACGCCACCGTCGCCACCATCAGCCACATCAGTGTGGCCGATGCGATCAGCGCCATCGCGCCGAGCATCCACCCATACGCGCCCAGCAGATACTTCATCGCGCCCTCCCTGCGCAGGCCCTCGGGCGGGCACCGGGGCAGGCGCGCCCGCCCCGGCAGCGGTACTGCCTCACTCGGCCATCTCTTCTGCGCGGTCGAAGTCGTAGAACAGCTCGATCAGCGTGTCGTAATGCTCCAGCCCCATCGGGTGCTGTTCCATCTGCTCGCGCATGCGCGCCCAGTTCTCGTCGCGCGCTGCGGCCAGATAGTTGGCCGCCGCCTCGCCTTCCAGACGCACCTCCTGCATGCCCCGCGCGTCCATTTCGGCGAATTCCTCGTCACGCAACGCGCGAAGCTTCTCGACGCTGTCGCGCTCATGCTCGATCGCGACCTCCTGCACGATCTCGCGCGCCTCCTCGCTGAGCGCTTCCCAGGCCTCGAGATTGATGATCACCCCCAGGTCGGTGGAGAAAATCGGCGGTGCGACGCGGTAATTGACGAATTCGTCCCAGCGCAGATCCAGAAGCCCGATCTGCGTCCAGCCGGTGGCGTCGACCACGCCGCGCTCCAGCGCCGAATAGACTTCGGTGGTGGGCAGATCGATCACCTGCGCGCCCAGATAGTTGGTGAAGAAGGCGTTGTAGACCGGATTGCCGCGCAGCCGCAGCCCCGACACGTCGAGATTGCCATCCTCGTCCAGTTGCGGCTCATCGACCATCCACAGATTGTAGGTCACACCGCTGTCGAACCAGCCAAGGTAATAGACGCCCATCTTCTCCTGGTGGATCTCGTTGAGCAGGTCGATGCCGCCATTCTCGCGCGCCTCGATGGCGGTGATGTTCGACGCCACCAGCGCGTCACGCTCGGGCAGCGCACCGGCATAGAAACTGCCCGGTGTGTAGGCCATGTCGACGACACCGTCGCGCACCGCATCCGCCTGCTGGAACATGCCGATGGCCTCGGGGCCGCCGCGCACATCGATCCGGACGACGCCCTCGCCGCGCTCGTTCACCCTGTCGACGAATTCCAGAAAGCTCGTGGTGTAGACCAGCCCCTCGGGGAAGGCATGTACCGCGCTCAGCGTCTCCTGCGCCTGCGCGGCCGCCCCGCCCATCAGCAGGGCCGTCGCCGTCATCGCACCCGTCATCATGTGTTTCATCGTCTTCTCCCTGTCATGCGGGGCGCACATCGCGTCCCCGGTTGTCGCGGGCGCTGTGCGCCCCAGTCTGCCCGGCGCCTGGGCGCCGAGCGGTTCCTCAGCCTTGCGCCCCCGCCGGATCGGCGGGCCACATCCAGCCCATCTCGCGCCGCCGCCGCGCGGCAAACCGGCTGATCTGATCCGCGTGCGCAGCGGTCACGTCGATGTCATCCCAGCCATTGATCAGCTTGCGCCGCTGCACCGGGTCCAGCTCCAGCTCCAGCGCCCCGCCCGGCGCGCCGTCGATCCGGCCTGCCTGCAGATCCACCGTCAGCCGCAAGGGCGCCGCCGCGATCAGTTCCTCGATCCGTGCCGCCTCGAGCCGCGCGGGCAGCACACCGTTATTGACCGCGTTGGCTGCGAAGATATCGCCGAAGCTGGGCGCCAGAACGACGCGGAAACCGGCATCCGCCAGCGCATAGACCGCCGCCTCGCGCGAGGAGCCGCCACCGAAATTGCGCCGCGCGATCAGGATCGACGCCCCCTCGGCTTCGGGGCGGTTCAGCGGGAAATCGGCGCGGGGGCCGCCGTCGGCGTCGCGGCGCAGGTCATGCAGCAGGAATTGCCCGTAACCCTGCGTGCGCGGCGCCGACATGAAACGCGCCGGGATCAGCTGATCGGTATCGACCCCCTCGAGCGGCAGCGCCACCGCAAGCCCGGCATGGCGGGTCCACCCCTGCGCCATCACACCGCCCTCCCCGCAAGCATGGGGCGCACATCGGCCAGATGGCCCTGCACGGCCGCAGCGGCCACCATCGCCGGCGACATCAGATGCGTGCGCGCGCCCGGCCCCTGCCGGCCGCGGAAATTGCGGTTCGTCGTCGAGGCGCAGCGATTGCCCGCGGGCACGCGGTCGCCGTTCATGCCCACGCACATCGAACAGCCCGATTCGACCCATTCCAGCCCGGCCTCGGTAAAGATGCGGTCCAGCCCCTCGGCCTCGGCCTGCGCCTTGACGGGACTCGAGCCCGGCGCGACGAGGCCCGGCACCTTCGACCTCCGCCCCGCCAGAACGGCCGCCGCAGCGCGCAGATCCTCGATGCGGGCGTTGGTGCAGGACCCGATGAAGACCTGATCCACCTGCACATGCGACAGCGGGGTGCCCGGCGCCAGATCCATGTAGTCGAGCGCCGCGCGCATGCGCGCGGCCTGCGCCGAGGTTTCGGCGCGCGCCGGGTCGGGCACCGTGGCGGTGATCGGAAGCGCCTCCTCGGGGCTGGTGCCCCAGGTGACGATGGGCGCGATTTCGGAACAGTCCATGACCACCTCGCGGGCGAAGGCGGCGTCGTCATCGGAGCGCAGGCCCTCCCAGTACACGCAGGCGCGGTCCCAATCGGCGCCGGACGGCGCGCCGGGGCGCCCCTCCAGATAGTCACGCGTCACCGCATCGGGCGCCACCAGGCCGCAGCGGGCCCCGCCCTCGATCGACAGGTTGCACAGGGTCAGCCGCCCCTCCACCGACAACCCGCGCACCGCCGCGCCGGCATATTCGATGGCATGCCCGCGCGCGCCATCGGCTCCGAGCCGCGCGATCCAGTTGAGTGCCATGTCCTTGGCGCCGACCCCCGGACCGGGCGTGCCCTCGATGCGGATGCGCATCGGTGCGGGGCGCGCCTGCCATACGGTCTGCGTGGCCAGCACATGCGCCACTTCCGTCGCGCCGACCCCGAAGGCAAAGGCGCCCAGCGCGCCATGCGTCGAGGTATGGCTGTCGCCGCAGACGATCAGCGCGCCGGGCAGCGTCAGCCCCTGCTCGGGGCCCAGAACATGCACGATCCCCTGGCGCGGATCGTCCAGCCCGAACAGCGCGATCCCGTGCGCCTTTGCGTTCGCGTCGAGGGTGCGCACCATGCGGGCGATATCGGGATCCGGGATCGGGCGGCCGCGCCCGCGCGTCGGCACGTAGTGATCCGCCACCCCGAAGGTCAGCGCGGGCTCGGCCACCGGCTTGCCGCGCTCGGCCAGCCTGGCGAAGGCATGGTGCGATCCCTCATGCACGAAATGCCGGTCCACCCACAGAAGGCTCATGCCGTCGGGGCGCGCGACGATCTCATGCGCCTGCCACAGCTTGTCGATCAGGGTGCGCGGGCCGGTCATCGCGTCGCCTTGCGCGCCGGGCGCGGCGCGGCATCGGCGGCGCTGTCGCGCGCGGCCGGTCCCTCGGCCGGTTCCTCCCTGGATTGCGCGGCCCTGGGCGCGGCATCCGGGGCCGGCGCCGGTTCCCAGTGGCGCGCATCCCCCGCCCCGACACGGTTGAGCAGCATCTCCAGGCGGAACCGGTCCGGACGATAAAGCGCCGAGAGATGTTCCACCCCGCGCCCTTCGGCATCGAACACCACCCGGGTCAGCGCGATCAGCGCCGCCCCGACCGACACGTCGAGCGCCTCGGCCACCTCGGGCGCGGCCAGCGTCGCCGACACCGATTGCGTGGCGTGATCCACCTCGACCCCGCTCTGCTCAAGCAGTCGAAACAGCGGCGTCGTCGCCAGATCGGCCTCGGAAAAGCCGGCCGCCACACGTTCGGGCACATGGGTGGTCAGATGCGAAAAGGGCGCCCCCTGCGCCAGCCGCACCCGTACCGCGCGTTGCACCCGCTCGCCGGGACCGAGATCGAGCGCGGCCGCCACGTGGGCAGGTGCCGGCACATGCGCAAAGGCCATGAGCCGCGCCGTCGTCTCCTGCCCCATGCGCTTGATCTGCGGCATCAGCGTGGTGAAATCGGCGGTGACCTCGGGCTGCGGCGCCTGCGGTGCGCGTACATGCGTGCCGCTGCCGGCGTGGCGCTCCACCAGACCCTCCGCCTCCAGCGCGTCGAGCGCACGCCGCACCGTCACGCGCGACACGCCATGCATTTGCGCCAGCCGCAGCTCGGCCGGCAGCGCGGTGCCGGGGTTGTGCTGGCCGCTCAGGATCTCGTCGCGCAAGAGCAGATAGACCCGTTGCGCCTTGCCGCTGGCGACCTTCCCGTTTCCAGTCCGTGTTACCTGAACCACACGCCACCCCGTGTCATTGCCTGTTGGCACCGGTTTCGCCGGCGCAGCCGCTGCCGCACACGGACCGGCGACCTGTCCGAAATCGATCATAGCCCGGAAAATTGGCTTTTCACAAGATAAAATTGGTATTAAAGATAAGACTGATTTTCAGGGAGAGCCGGATGCCGACCGTCACGATCCACCTATTGGAAGGCTACGACGCCGAGACACGACAGCGGCTGGGCCGCGCCGTCACCGACGCGGTGCGCAGCATCATCCCCGCACCGCCCGACGCGGTCACCGTGATGATCAGCGAGGTCGCCGCCGACAACTACCTGCGCGGCGGCAGCGCGCGCAGCGGCGCGGCGGCCCTGCCCGATCCGGCGGATACGGTGCGCGCCTTCCTCTCGGCGATGGAACGGCGCGACCTGAAGGCCGCGCGCGGCTTTCTGGGCGACGGATTCGAAATGATGTTTCCCGGCGATGTGCGCATGACATCGCTTGAAGAGCTGGTGGACTGGGCCGCGCCGCGCTATCGCTTCGTCAGCAAGCGATATGACGGTTTCGACAGCCTGCCGGCGCCCGACGCGGGCGCCGTGGTCTATTGCCATGGCACCCTGTCGGGCGAATGGCCCGACGGCACCCCATTCGCGGATATCCGCTTCATCGACCGGTTCGAGTTGCGCGGCGGGCGGTTGACGCGTCAGCAGGTCTGGAACGACATCGCGGAGTCCCGCCCATGAGCGACATCGACCCGATCACCCTGGCCGTTCTGGCCGGGCGCATGGAACAGATCGCCGACGAGATGGACGCGACGCTGTTTCGCGCCGCCTTCAACCCCATCATCGCCGAGGCCCATGACGCCAGCCACGGGCTGTATCACGCGGCGACCGGCGACACGCTGGTGCAAGGCAAATCGGGGCTTCCGATCTTTGTCGGCGTGATGGCCTTCGCCGTGAAGGCCGTCATCGACAAGGCGGCGGCGGATGGCGATCTCGCCGAGGGCGACGTGTTCATCTTCAACGACGCGCATCTGGGCGGCACGCATCTGTCGGACATGCGGCTGGTGCGGCCCTATTTCCATGACGGCGAGCTGTTCTGCTGGCTGGCCTCGGTCGGGCACTGGCACGATCTGGGCGGCGCGGTGCCGGGCAACTACAATCCGCGCGCCACCGAGGCGTTTCAGGAAGCCTTCATCCTGCCGCCGGTGCGGCTTGTCCGCGCAGGACAGACACAACAGGACGTGATCGACATCCTGATGCGCAACACGCGGCTGCCGCAATCGGCGAAAGGCGACCTCAACGGGCAGCTCGGCGCGCTGGATCTGGGGGTGCGGCGCCTCGACGCGCTGCTGGCGGAATACGGCGCGGATACGGTGCGCGGCGCGCTCGACGCGCTGGGCAACCGCGCCGAAACGCTGATGCGCGCGCAACTCTCGGACCTGCCCGACGGGCGCTGGGAGGCGCAGGACTATCTTGACAATGACGGCATCACCGACACACCCTTGCCGGTCCGCGTCACCATGGAGCTGCGCGGCGACCGGCTGACGCTGGACTTCACCGGCACTGCCGACGCCACGGCGGGGCCCGTGAACATCTCGCGCGGGACCGCCGAGGCCTGCGTCTATGTCGCGATAAAGCACATCTTTCCGGAGCTGCCCGCCAATGCCGGGGTGATGCGCCCCATCGACATCGTCATCCCCGAGGGCAACCTGCTGTCGGCGGAGTTCCCGGCCCCCACCGGGGGCTATACCGAGACCATCCTGCGCATGATCGACGTGATCTTTTCGGTGATGTCGCAACCGGCGCCTGAAAAGGTGGTCGCCCACGCCTATGGCACGATCAACGCGCTCTCGATCGCCGGGCATCGCGGCGATGGCGGGCGCTGGGTGATGTTCTCCTTCTACGGGGGCGGTCATGGCGGCACGCCCGAGGGCGACGGGCTCAACCACGGCAACGCGCCGATCTCGACCGCGACGATCCCGCCGGCCGAGATCCTGGAGGCGGCCTATCCGGTGGTGTTCCGGCAATGGGCGCTGCGCCCCGACAGCGCCGGGGCGGGCACGCATCGCGGCGGGCTCGGCGCGATCTACGAGATCGAGCTTCTGAACGACAGCGCCGAAGCCTTCCTGTTCGGCGAGCGCGGCCGCTTCGCGCCGCAGGGCGTGGCCGGCGGTGCGGCGGCGGCGCTCAACGTCTTTTCCTTCGAGACGGCGCAGGGCTGGGCGCATCCGCCGCTGGCCTCGAAGATGGTGGGGATCGCGCTGCGGCGCGGACAGCGCGTGCGGCTGGAGACGCCCGGCGGCGGCGGATACGGACCGCCCGGCGCACGGGCGCCGGGGGCGGTGGCGCGGGATGTGGCGCTCGGCTATGTCAGCGCTGCGGCCGCGGATGCGGATTACGGCACCGACTGGCGGGAGCTGCAGCCATGAGCCGCGACACCATGATCGGCGTCGATGTCGGCGGCACCTTCACCGATGTCTTCGCGCTCGACGAGGCGACGGGACGCGCGCGCGTGGGCAAGGTCGCAACGACCCGCCCGGACCAGTCGGGCGGATTTCTGGCCGGTATCCGCGCGCAGACCGAGGATCTGAGCGGCGTGGCCACGGTGGTGCATGGCACAACGGCGGGCACCAATGCGCTGCTGGAACGCAAGGGCGCGCGCATCGGGCTGATCACCACCCGTGGCTTTCGCGACGTCACCGAGATGCGCCGGCGCGACCGCCCGCGCACCTGGGGCCTGCGCGGCAGCTTCGATCCGGTGGTGCCGCGCGACCGGCGGCTGGAGGTGGACGAGCGCGTGCTCGCCGACGGCACGGTGGCCGCGCGCATCGACGCCGATGCCGTGCGCGAGGCCGGGCGCGCCCTGCTGGCGCAGGGCTGCGAGGCGGTGGCGGTGCTCTTCGTCAACGCCTATGCCAACCCCGAGAACGAGGCCGCAGCGGTCGCCGCGCTGCGCGGGATCTGGCCCAACCCGCATGTCTCGGCCTCCTTTGAGATCCTGCCCGAGATCCGCGAGTTCGAGCGCTTCTCGACCACCACGCTCAACGCCTATCTGCAACCCGAGGTCGCGGGCTATCTGGAGCGGCTCGAGGAGGCGCTGGCGCAGGGCGGCTTTGGCGGCGAGTTTCTCATCGTGCAGTCGAATGGCGGGGTAATGGACGCGGCGACCGCGCGTCGCCGCCCGGTGCGCACCGCGCTGTCGGGACCGGCCGCGGGGGTGATCGCGGCAGGCTACATCGCCCGTTCCGCAGGGCTGCCCAACGTGATCACCGGCGACATGGGCGGCACCTCGTTCGACGTGTCGCTGATCGCGGATGGCGAGACGGTGCTCAGCCCGCAGACCAGCATCGATTTCGGCATGGTGGTGCGCACCCCGATGATCGAGATCGCGACCATCGGCGCGGGCGGCGGGTCGATCGCATCGGTGGATGCCGGCGGGCTGCTCAATATCGGCCCGGAAAGCGCGGGCTCGGACCCCGGCCCGGTGGCCTATGGACGCGGCAATGACCGGCCCACCGTGACCGACGCCAATATCGTGCTCGGACGGATCGACCCGCAGCGCCCCATCGGCGCGCTGGAACAGCTCGACATCGCCGCCGCGCGCGCGGCCATCGACCGGCATGTGGGCGCGCCGCTGGGGCTCGACACCATGGCCGCCGCCGAGGCGGTGATCCGGGTGGCCAATTCGCGCATGGCGGGCGCGATCCGGCTGGTGTCGATCGAGCGCGGCTTCGATCCGAAGAAATTCGCCTTCATGCCCTTCGGCGGCGGCGGCGCGCTGCATGCCGGCGCGATGATCGCCGAGGTCGGGCTGGGCCGCGCCATCGTGCCGCGCTATCCCGGCGTCACATCCGCGATGGGCTGCGTGATCGCAGACATGCGCCAGGACTACGTGCAGACGATCAACTCCCTGACCGAGGCGGTGGACGAGGCGGCGCTGGGCGCGCTGATGCAGCGCCATGTGTCGGACGGCATGGCCCAGCTCGACGCGGCAGGGGTGCGCTTCGAGGCGCGCGAGGCGGTGTTCGAGCTCGACATGGCCTATGTCGGTCAGACCCACACCGTCGCCGTCCCGCTGGCGGTGACGCTGGCGCAGGGCAACACGGTCACGCCCCCCGAGCGCGCGGAGATCGCCGCGGCTTTCGAAGCCGCCTATCGCCGTGTCTATGGACGGCTGCTGCCCGGTGGTACGACGCGGGTGCTCAACCTGCGCAGCGCTGTGATCGGACGGCGCCCGAAATTCGACCTTGCCAGCCTCGCCCCGGCGCCGGGCGGTACGATCGAGCAGGCACGCATCGCCACGCGGCCGGTGCATGTCGGCGGCGACTGGCGCGATACGGCGATCTATGACCGCCTTGCCCTGCCCGTCGGCGCGGTGATCGCCGGACCCGCCGTGCTGGAGCAGCCCGATACCACCATCCTGATCGAGCCCGGCCTCGCGGGTACGGTGGACCGCTTCGGCAATATCGTCATCGCCCCCATCGAGGAGACCACGTGATGTCCCAAAGCCCGGACCCCGCGCGCAGCGCGGTGCTGACCATCGATCTGCAGAACGACTTCCTGCACCCCGAGGGCGCCTATGGCCGCGCCGGGCAGCGCGCCGAAGCCATCACCGCGCTGCCCGCGCTTATCCGACCCGTCATCGACGCGCTGCGCAAGGCGGGTGGCGTCTTCATCTCGGCGCAGTTCACGCTGGTGCCCGGCCCCGATGACGAGCCGCTGATCTCGCCGCATCTGCGGGCGCTGCGCCCGTTCCTCGGCAAGGGCGACTTTCGCCCCGGCGCGTTCGGCCATGCGCTGGTCGATACGCTGGCGCCCGCCGACTACACTGTGGAGAAGGTCGCCTACAGCGCCTTCTACCAGACACGGCTGGATTTCATCCTGCGCAAGCTGGGCATCGACACGCTGATCATCGGCGGCATCGTGACCAATGGCGGCGTCGCCAGCACCCTGCGCGACGCGCATCTGCGCGATTACCATACCATCCTGCTCGGCGATGGCTGCGCGGCCTTCGATACGCAGTTGCACGAGGCCACGCTGCGCTCGCTCGCCTCGCTCACGCAGATCTCCAGCTGCGCCGACGCCGCCGCCCTGTTCGCGGACAAGCCGAGATGAGCCGGCTGCGCGACCGGCTCGGGCGCGGCGACATCCTCGTGGCGCCGGGGGTCTATGACGGGCTGACCGCCGCGCTGGCCGAACAGGCCGGGTTCGAGGCGCTCTACCTGTCGGGCGCGGCGGTGGCCTACACGCGGCTTGGGCGCCCCGATATCGGCCTGACCAGCATGACCGAGATGGCCGACACGCTGGCGCTGATCCGCGACCGCGTGGCGCTGCCGGTGATCATCGACGCCGATACCGGCTTTGGCAACGCGCTCAACGCAAGGCGCACCCTGCGCGTCTATGAGCGTGCCGGCGCCGACGCGCTGCAGATCGAGGATCAGACCTCGCCCAAGCGCTGCGGTCACCTCTCCGACAAGTCGCTGATCCCGGCGCGGGAAATGGCGGGCAAGATCGCCGCCATCGCCGATGCGCGCTGCCGCGACACGCTGATCATTGCGCGCACCGACGCCATCGCGGTCGAAGGTTTCGATGCGGCGCTGGAACGCGCCGAGCTCTATCTGCGCGCCGGGGCCGATGCGCTGTTCGTGGAGGCGCCGCGCTCGGGCGACGAGCTTGCCCGCGTGGCACAGCATTTCGCCGGCCGCGTGCCGCTGATGGCGAACATGGTCGAGGGCGGCGCGACACCGATCACCTCGGCCGCCGATCTGGAGGCGCTGGGCTATGCGCTGGTGATCTTTCCCGGCGGTATCGTGCGCGCCCTGGCCCGAACCGCCGAGGACTATTACGCCAGCCTGGCGGCGCATGGCAGCAATCGGCCCTTCGCGCCGCGCATGCTCGATTTCGACGGTCTGAACGAGCGGCTCGGCACGGCGGCGCTGCTGGCCGAAGGCACCCGCTATGACGGCCTGCCGGGGGATGACTGAGCCATGCGCGTCGCGCCCGTTCCGCCCGACGGCATGGATCTGGACACCGATACGCTGATCATCGGCGCCGGGGCCTGCGGGATGACTGCGGCGCTGGCGGCACGCGCGCGCGGCCGCAACGTGCTGGTGCTGGAGCGCGACGCCGTTCCGGCGGGGTCCACGGCGCTGTCGGCCGGGCTGATCCCGGCCGCAGGCACCCGGTTTCAACGCGCCGCCGGGATTGCCGACGACGACGCGGCCACCTTCGCTGCCGACATCCAGCGCAAGGCGCATGGCGAGAACCGCGCCGACATCGTCGCGGCGCTGACGCGCGACGCCGCGCGTGTGCTGGAATGGCTGGCCGATTCGCATGGCCTCGACTTTTCGGTTGTGGATGACTTCGACTACCCCGGCCACAGCCGGCGCCGCATGCACGGGCTGCCCGACCGTTCGGGGCGCGCGCTGGTGGATGCGCTGCGTGCCGCCTGCGAGGCGGCCGGCGTGGATATCGTCTGCGAGCGCCGTGCCGAGACGCTGTTTGTCGACGGGGCGCAGCGCATCGGCGGTGTCCGGGTGCGCCGCCCCGATGGCGACACCGAGGATATCGGCTGCGCGCGGCTGATCCTGGCCTGCAACTGGTTCGGCGCGAACCGCGCGATGGTCGCGCGGCACATGCCACAGATCGCGGATGCGCATTATTTCGGGCATCCGGGCAATGAGGGCGAGGCGCTGGCCTGGGGCGAGGCGCTGGGTGCTGCGATCCGCCATCCGGGCGCCTTTCAGGGCCACGGCAATGTCGCGCATCCGCATGGCATCCTGATCACCTGGGCGGTGATCGCCGAGGGAGGCATGCAACTCAACGCGCGCGGGGAGCGCTTCTGGAACGAGTCTCAAGGCTATTCCGAAGCCGCGCGCAGGGTGCTGGCGCAGCCCGGCGGCATCGCGGTGACCGTCTTCGATGCCCGCATCGCCGCCATCGCGCGGCAATTCGCCGATTTCCGCGACGCCGAGGCGCAGGGCGCGGTGCGCCGGTTCGACGACACGGACGCATTGGCTGCGGCCTTCGAACTGCCACCCGAAGCGGTGCGCCGCAGCCTGGCACGGGCCGATGCCGCGCGCGATGGCGTTTCGCCCGATCCGTTCGGGCGCGATTTCGCCGGCGCGCCGCCGCTGGCGCCGCCCCTGATGGCGGTTCGGGTCACCGGGGCACTGTTTCACACCCAGGGCGGGCTGGACATCGCGCCCGATGGCCGCGTACTGCGCGGTGGCGGAGGCACCTTCGACAATCTGTTCGCGGCGGGCGGGGCGGCATGCGGCGTCTCGGGCGCCGGGGATGCCGGCTATCTGTCCGGCAACGGCCTGCTTTCAGCGGTGGTCATGGGCCACCGCGCCGGCGCGGCAAGCTAGCGCATGTCGCATTTGATCGGTGTTACCCGTACCGGAGGCGAGGCCCTACGACCGCCCGAAGAGGGCGCAGCGCGCAGCAGCCGGCAGCACGGGCAGGCGCGTGCCGGGCCGCAAGCACTGCGGGCGACCCCAAGTCCGATCCGGCGCGCCAAGCCCGAGTCGGCGCCGCCTTGCACGCCGCACGCGGCGCGCCGGGGAAGGCGCCACCTCCCCCGGCGGCCATGCCAGGACGTCAGCCGCGATCGGCCAGCATCGGCACCGTCATGGCCAGGTTGTAGGGCCGTGCGAGTTCGAGATAGGCCTCATAGCTCTCGACAACGCGGGCGACATCGTCGCTTTGCGCAACCTGCTCGTCACGCACCTCGTACCAGGCTTCGCGCATCGCCACGACGATGTCATCCGGCCAGGGCAGGAACTCCACCCCGTCATCGTCGCGCAACTGCTGCATCGCCACCGCGTTCTGGTAGTCGAACTGCGCTTCCATCTCCATCGCGGCCTGCCCGGCGGCGGCCTCGCAAATGCGCTGCAGATCGGCGGGCAACTCGTCCCAGGCGTCCTGATTGAACACAACCGCCACGGCGGCGCCCGGCTCGGCATAGGCCGGCACGTAGCACAGGTTGGTGATGCGCTGCAGCCCGAAGGCCTGATCGAGCATCGGCCCGACCCATTCCGCAGCATCCAGCGCGCCCGATTGCAGCGCCTGGAAGATCTCGGTCGGCGGCATCAGCACGGCATTCACGCCCAGCTTGCGCATCATCTCGCCGCCAAGACCGGCGATGCGCATGTTCAGCCCGTCCAGATCCGCGACGCTCTCGAGCCGCTCCTTGAACCAGCCGCCCGACTGCGTGTTGGAGTTGCCGCTGTAGAAGGCCTTGAGACCGCGCTGCGCGTAGATGTCGTCCCACAGCTCCTGTCCGCCACCCCAGCGCAGCCAGGCGTAATGCTCGAATGAGGTCATGCCGAAGGGCACGCCCGTGAACCAGTGCAGCGACGCGTTGCGGCCGGCGGCGTAATAGGGCGGGCCGTGACCGACCGCGGCATTGCCTTGCTGCACGGCATCCTCGACCTCGAAGGCGGGCACCAGCTCGCCGGCGCCGTGCACCGTGAGCTCCATCCGGCCATCCGACATCTCGCGTACCAGCTCGGCATAGCGGGTCACGTTGGTGCCCACGCCCGGGGCGTTGGCCGGGAAGGCCGTCGGCAGGTTCCACTGCACCGTGCCCTGCGCGATCGCCGGGGCCGCCAGCGAGGTCGCCGCGGTCAGGCCCGCGCCGCTTGCCAGAAATGTTCTGCGTTTCATGTTTCCTCCCATAGAGTGGTTCGTCGTTTCAGCATGTCACCCGAAGATCCTGTCGGGCAACCATGTTGCAAGTTCGGGCACCGCCACCAGAATCGCCAGCGCCACGAGTTGCAGCAGCACGAAGGGTATCACCCCGCGATAGAGATCGCCCGTGGAAATGCTCGCCGGCGCGGCCGAGCGGAAATAGAACAGCGCAAAGCCGAAGGGCGGGGTCAGGAAGCTGGTCTGGAGATTCATCGCCAGCAGCACCGCGAACCACACCGGCGAGATGTCCGATCCCAGAATCGCCGGCCCCAGAAGCGGCACCACGATGTAGATGATCTCGATCGCCTCCAGGATGAAACCGAGGATGAAGACGATCAGCATGATCACCAGAAGCGCGCCGAGATCGCCGCCGGGCAACCGCTCCATGAAGGCCTCGACGATGTGATGACCGCCGAATCCGCGAAACACCAGCGCCAGCAGGGACGCCGCGATGACGATGCCGAAGACCATGCCGGAAATCTTCATCGTCGCGCTCAGCGCACCGTACAGAACGCCGCTGCGCCACAGCCGCAGCCCGCCGCCCAGCGTGCCCGCCGCGATCAGCACCGCACCGGCGAGCGCGACCAGCCCGGCGGGGCTCAGCAGCTCGGCGCGGCCGAAGCCGGCCATGCGTAACGCGACCAGCGCAAAGGCCGACAGCCCCGCCGCCAGGATCAGCACACGCTCGAACCGTCCGGCGCCGCGGGCAAAGGCGGCCATCAGCCCCGCGCCCACCGCGCCCAGCGCAGCGGCCTCGGTCGCGGTGGCCACCCCCGCCAGGATCGACCCCAGCACCGCCAGGATCAGCAGCATCGGCGGCAGGAAGGTGAACAGCACCTCGGCCCATGTCACGGGCGCCGCACGCGGCGGTCGCACGGCCCCGCGCGCCGGGCGCAGCACGAACGCCAGATACAGCGCATAGAGCCCCACCAGCATCAGCCCCGGCACCAGCGCTCCGGCAAAGAGATCGCCCACCGAAACCGGCTGCGGCGCGAAGTTCCCGGCACGCTGCTGCGCCTCCATGTAGGTGTTGCCGATCTGATCGCCGAGCAGCACCAGAAGGATCGACGGCGGGATGATCTGACCCAGCGTGCCCGAGGCGCAGATCAGCCCGCTGGCGCGGCGTCCGCTCATCCCGGCATCCAGCATCGGCTTCAGGCTGACCAGCACCAGCATCACCACCGTCGCGCCGATGATGCCTGTCGCCGCCGCGATCATCGCGCTGAACAGCAGCACCGACAACCCCATCCCGCGCGGCGACCCGCCCAGCATTCGCGCCAGCACGCCCAGCATGTTCTCCGCCAGCTGCGCGCGTTCCAGAAACACCCCCATCAGCACGAAAAGCGGCACCGCCATGAGCAGGCTGTTGGTCATGATGCCCCACACCCGCGCGGGGTAGAAGCTGAGCATGCCGATATCGAACACGCCGAACAGGCTGGCCACGACGGCCGTGACCAGCG
>CAZMBT010000014.1:0-19577 GCA_964564395.1 uncultured Alkalilacustris sp. | reverse complement strand
CGAAGACGCGGTCCTCGCTCATGGAAATGGCCTGATGCGAGGTGTCCTCGCAGGCGGCGTAACAGCGCCCGCACTGGATGCAGGCGTCCTGGTTGATGCGCGCCTTGGTGACATAGTTGAGGTTGAGATACTGCCAGTCCGTGACATTCGGCACGGCGCGGCCGACCACCTCATCCACGCTGCGATAGCCCTTCTCGTCCATCCACAGCGACAGGCCGGCTGTCAGCTCCTTGATGATCCCGAAGCCGTAGGTCATCGCCGCCGTGCAGACTTGGGTGTTGCCGGCGCCCAGCGCCAGGAACTCGGCCGCGTCGCGCCAGGTGTTGATACCCCCGATCCCCGAGATCGGCAGCCCTGCCGTCTGCGGATCGCGCGCGATCTCGGCGACCATGTTGAGCGCGATGGGCTTGACCGCCGGGCCGCAATAGCCGCCATGGGTGCCCTTGCCGTCGATGGTCGGCTCGGGCGCCATGAGGTCCAGATCGACACTGGTGATGGAGTTCACGGTATTGATCAGACTGACCGCATCCGCCCCGCCCTTGTGTGCGGCGCGCGCCGAGTGACGAATGTCGGTGATGTTGGGGGTCAGCTTGACGATCACCGGCATGCGCGTGTGCGCCTTGCACCAGCGCGCGACCATCTCGACATATTCGGGCACCTGCCCCACGGCCGAGCCCATGCCGCGCTCGCTCATGCCATGCGGGCAGCCGAAATTCAGCTCGATCCCGTCGGCACCGGTTTCCTCGACCATGGGCAGGATGGCCTTCCAGGACTCCTCGTCACAGGGCACCATCAGCGACACGACCATCGCGCGGTCGGGCCAGTCGCGCTTGACCTGCTTGATCTCGCGCAGATTGACCTCAAGCGGCCGGTCCGTGATCAGTTCGATATTGTTGATGCCCAGCACCTGCCGGTCGCCGCCATGCACCACCCCGTAGCGCGGCCCGTTGACATTGACGATGTGCGGATCGAAGCCCAGCGTCTTCCAGACCACACCGCCCCAGCCCGCCTTGAAGGCGCGCGTGACGTTGTATTCCTTGTCGGTCGGCGGCGCCGAGGCCAGCCAGAAGGGGTTGGGGGATTTGATCCCCACGAAGTTGCTTGCGAGATTGGCCATCGTGCTTGTCTCCCTGTTGTGATGCGCCGGCGGAGACCCGCCGGGCAGCGTGTCGCGTCGGCTCAGGCGCTCAGCGCCGCATGCATGTCCTCGGCGGCGTCGCGACCCTGCGCAACGGCGGTCACGGTCAGATCCTCGCCGCCGGCGGTGCAGTCGCCCCCGGCCCAGACCCCTTCGAGCCCGGTCCGGCCGGGACCGGTCACCGCGATCTTACCATGCGCGAGGGTCAACCCCTCCGGCACCCCCTCGAGCGTCTGGCCGATGGCCTTGAAAACCTGATCGGCAGGCAGGCGGAAGGTTTCGCCCGTGCTTTCCAGCCCGTTCGCGCCATCGCGCGTATACGCGAACTCCACCTCGCGCACCGCGCCGTTGCCATGTACCGCGACGGGCTGGGCGTTGGTGATGATGCGCACCCCGGCGGTGGCGGCGTGGTCGAGCTCATGCTCGGACGCGCTCATGCGGTCGCGCTCGCGCCGGTAGACCATGGTGACCGCCTCGGCCCCCAGCAGCTTGGACTGCACGGCGGCATCCACCGCCGTCATGCCGCCGCCGATCACCACCACATGACGCCCGATGGGCAACTTGGTCAGATCGTCGGCCTGACGCAGCTCGGCGATGAAATCGACGGCATCGCGCGCACCCTCGCGCGTCTCGCCCTCAACACCCAGCGCATTGACCCCCGCGAGCCCCATTCCGAGGAATACGGCGTCGTAGTCGGCGCGCAGATCCTCGAGCAAGACATCCCGGCCAAGCCGGACACCGGTGCGGGTTTCGATGCCGCCGATCCTGAGCAGCCACTCGACCTCGGCCTGCGCGAAATCGCCCGCCGTCTTGTAGGCGGCGATGCCGTATTCGTTCAGCCCGCCGATGCGCTCCCGCGCATCCATCAGCACCACGTCATGCCCATGCATCGCCAGCCGATGCGCGCAGGCCAGCCCGGCCGGCCCCGCGCCCACCACCGCCACGCGCTTGCCGGTGGGGGCCGCGCGCTCATACGGGTGGATGCCGCGCGCCATCAGACTGTCGGTCGCATAGCGCTGCAGACGGCCGATCTCAACCGGTTTGCCCTCCGCGAGTTCGCGCACACAGGCTTCCTCGCACAGCGTCTCGGTGGGGCACACGCGCGCGCACATGCCGCCAAGAATGTTCTGATTGAGGATGGTACGCGCCGCGCCCTCCGGCTGCCCCGCCTGGATCTGACGGATGAACAGCGGGATGTCGATCTCGGTCGGACAGGCCGTGATACAGGGCGCATCATGGCAGAAATAGCACCGATCCGCCGCCACGACGGCCTCATGCGCATCGAAGGGCGGTTCGAGATCCGAAAAATTGTCCTGCAGGATCTCGGGGTCGAGCCGCGCGGGCACGACACCGGGGGTGGTGGGGGTGTTGGTCACTGGCTACCTCCATGCGGTTGGATGCTTGTGGTCTTTTGTCCCGAGGCTGCCACATCAGATTTTTTTTATCAATTGGTAAAAAACAGGCACGCAGCGCATATTCGACGCAATGTCGCGACATGTTTTGCGTGCAGGCGGGACGGTCGGGCTGCTAACGTACCCGCTTGGAGGCGGTGCTCTGCGACGCCGCTGCAGGCTGCATGAATGACGCGGAGCCTTTCGGAATGCCGGACCCGGCTGCTCAGGATTTCTTCCTCGACCATGCGACGGATCTCTTTTGCGAGATGGATGCCGACGGGGTGTTCAGCTATGTCAACGCGGCTTGGGAGCGGCTTCTGGGCTGGTCGGCCGAGGAGCTGAAACAGACAAGCGCGATGGACCTGGTCCATCCGCATGACGTCTCGGAAACCCGGGCGGTGCTGACCCAGGTGGCGCTGGGGGTCGCGCGTGGGACCCATGTCAACCGCTACCGGCGGCGCGACGGCGCCTATAGCTGGCTCGAGTGGCGCTTTGGCCGGCTGGCGGCCAAGGGCCGGGTCCAGTGCGTTGCCCGCGACATCACCGAGGCCCGGCGCCGCCGCACCCATGCCGAGATCGTCGAGCAGGCGGCCAATATCGCCAGCTGGGAAATCGACGTCGACACCAACACGCTGTACTGGTCGCCACAGGTCTACGAGATATTCGGCGTCGATCCCGGCGACTTCACCCCGACGGTCGAGGATGCGATCGCGTTCTTCCATCCCGAAGCGCGCCCGGCCCTGTCACGCGCGATCAAGGCGCTGCTGAAAAGTGGCGCGCCCTACGACCTGGAACTGCCGATCGAGACGGCCTCGGGCGCCACCGCATGGGTCGTGGCGACGGGACGTGCCGAGCACCGCGCCGGGCGGCCGGCGCGCGTCTACGGAACGGTGCGCGACTGCACCCACGAAAGGCAACGACGGCTGCATCTGGAACGGCTCAGTGCGGTCGCGCGACATACCACGAACACGGTCATCATCCTGGATGCGGCGGGACGGATCGAATGGGTGAACCCGGCCTTCGAGACGCAGTCGGGCCTGTCCAAGTCCGCGGTACTGAATCTTCCGCTCAGCCAGCTGCACGCCGCCCCGGATTCCGACGGTGCGCGGCAACTTGCCGCCGCGCTGGCCGCCGGGGAGTCGGCACGCGTCCAGCATCAACGTGTGCGCGGAAGCGGCCGGGTCGTCTGGGTCGACGCGAATCTGGAACCGTTCCGGGACCGGGACGGCAGGATCGACGGGTTCATCCTGCTCGAAACCGAACTGTCGCACAGTTCGGATCACGCCGCACGGCTCGCTGCACTGGAGCGCGAGGCGCGCAGCGCCCATGATCGCCTGGTCGAGGCGGTGGAGGCGCTGCCCGACGCCTTCGTTCTGTTCGACGCGCAGGACCGGCTGGTGATGTGGAACCGGCGATATGCGGAATTCTACGACTGCACCGCCGAAGTGTTCCGCCCGGGCGTCAGCTTCATCGATATCGAGCGCAAGGCGCTGTCGGTCGGTCAGTTGCCCGATGCCGTCGGCCGCGAGGAGGAATGGCTTGCCCGCCGGCTGCAGATGCGCCGCGATGGCGGCACCATCGAACAGCGCCTGCCCGACGGGCGATTGCTGCGCACCGTCGAGCGGCGTACCAACCGCGGCGAACTGGTCAGCGTCCACACCGATGTCAGCGAGATCCGCGCGCGCGAGGATGAGGCGCGCGAGGCGCGCAACGCCCTGCAGGCCACGCTCGACGCCGTGCCGGACCTTCTGTTCGAACTCGATCTGGAGGGACGCTACCACGATGTGCGCTCGGGCAATCCACGGCTGTTCTACAAGCCGCCCGAAGCGCATTTCGGCGTCATGATCGAGGACATCCTGCCCCATTGGGTGGCGGCGATGTGGCGGGCGGCCCTGGAGGAGGCGCATCGGCGCGGTCATGTTCGCGGCCTCGAATATGTGCTGGACCTGCCGGACGGCCCCTACTGGTTCGAACTGTCGGCCGCGCGCAAGCAGGACGGCCCTGACGGCACGCCGCGGTTCATCTTCGCCGCACGCGACATCTCGGAACGCAAGGCGGCCGAGCACGCGCGCGCGCAAAAGGAGCTGGAGCTTCAGGAGTCGAACGACAAGCTCAAGCGCGCGCTTTCGGCCCGCGATGCCGCCGAGAGCCGTTTCTTCGACGTGGCCGCCGTCAGCCATGACTGGTTCTGGGAGACCGATGCCGAAGGCCGCTTCACCTTCATGTCGGAATCCATCCGCCGCGTCACGGGGCTGACGCCCGAGCTGCATCTGGGTCGCACGCGCCGCGAGATGCTTCAGGGCACCGAGGTCGATACCTGCGCGGACTGGGATTGGCTGGAACAGCGTATCGCCGCGCAGAAACCGTTTCACGACTTCGTCTATCGTCATCCGCTGCTGGCCGACCGCGCGGTCTGGGTGCGCATCAGCGGCGCGCCGTTTTTCGACATGCAGGGCCGGTTCGCCGGCTACCGCGGCGTCGGCTCCGACGTCACGCAACTGCGCGAAGCCCTCGCCCGCGCCGAGGAAGCGAGCGCCGCCAAATCGCGCTTTCTGGCCAATATGAGCCATGAGGTGCGCACGCCGCTCAACGGGATCATCGGCCTCGCCGCGCTGCTGGAGGAGGGTCTTGAGGATGGCGAGGCGCGAAAGTCCGTGTCGGTGATCCGCGATTCGGGCGAGGCGCTGGTGACCATCCTCAACGACATTCTGGATTTCTCCAAGATCGAGGCGGGGCAACTGTCGGTGGAGCGCGATGTCTTCACCCCCGCCGAGCTTGCGCAGAAGGTGGCCGCGCTGCACCGCATCAAGGCCGCGGCGCAGGGGGTCGAACTGCGCGTCGAGTCCGGCACCGCTGCCGAGGTGCCTCGAAACGGTGACAGCACCCGCATCCGGCAGATCCTGCACAACCTTCTGGGCAACGCGGTCAAGTTCACGCAAGCAGGCAACGTGGTCCTGAAGCTGATATGCGACGACCCGGCGCAGCTGCGCATCGAGATCCAGGATACCGGCATCGGCATGACCGAAGCGCAGCGTGCGCGGGTGTTCGACGAGTTCGCCCAGGGCGGCAGCGAGATCACGCGCCAATTCGGCGGCACCGGTCTGGGCATGTCGATCTCGCGCCGCCTCGCCGAGCTGATGGGCGGCGCGGTCGAGGTGCACAGCACGCTCGGCGAAGGGACGACCGTCGTCGTGACGCTGAAGGCACCGCATGCCGAGCAAACACAGGCGGTGCCGGAGGTCGCGCCGGAGGCCGCGCGGTCCCTGACCGGGCTGCGCGTTCTGGCGGCGGATGACAACGCCACCAATCGGCTGCTGCTGGTCAAGTTCTGCGAACGGCTCGGGATGATCCCGCATGTCGTCGAGTCGGGCACCTGCGCGGTCCGCTGCGCGGCGGATCAGCCCTTCGACGTGATCTTGCTCGATATCCGCATGCCGGACATGAACGGCTTCGAGGTGCTCGAGCGGATCCACGCTCAGGCCGGGCACACGGACCGGGGCCGGGCGCCGGCCATCGCGGTGACGGCCAACGCGATGCGCCATCAGATCGATGCTTACATCCAGGCCGGCTTCGCCGGCCATGTCGCCAAGCCGATCCGGCTCGACGCGCTGGCTGACGAAATCGCGCGCGCCATCGCCGAAGGCGCAACACAGCAGTAAGGCGCCCGCTTCGGACGGTCAGGCCCGACGCGCCAGCGCCGCATCGAGCACCGCGCGCAGCGCGGCGCGCTCGACATCCTCGGCCAGGAACGCCTTGCCCAGATCCCGCACCAGCACCAGCCGCAACCGGCCGTCGCGGACCTTCTTGTCCTGCTCCATCAGTGCGATCAACTCCTCGCTGGGCGGCAGATCCCCCGGGATATCGGCCAGTTCGGCCTTCATTCCCATCGTGCGCAGATGCGCCCGCACCCGCGCGGGCAACGCCGCCTCGCAAAGACCGAGGGCCGCGGACAGGTCAAAGGCAAGCGCACAACCGATCGCAACGCCTTCTCCATGCAGGAGCCTGTCCCCGTACCCGGTCGCCGCCTCCAGCGCATGTCCAAAGGTATGGCCGAGATTGAGCATTGCGCGTTCGCCCTGCTCGGTTTCGTCGCGCATCACGATCCCGGCCTTCATCGCCACCGAGCGGGCGACCGCATGCTGCCGTGCGGCGCGATCCCCGGACAGGATGGCGGCCCCGTGTTCCTCCAGCCATCGGAAGAATTCGGCGTCGCCGAGCAAGGCGTATTTCACCACCTCGCCGTGGCCCGCGCGAAAATCCCGCGCATCCAGGGTGTCGAGCACGGAAAGATCGGCCAGAACATGTGCCGGCTGATGGAACGCGCCGACCAGATTCTTGCCCTGTGACGTGTTGATCCCGGTCTTGCCGCCAACCGAACTGTCCACCTGCGCCAGCAGCGTCGTCGGAATCTGCACGAAGCGCACGCCACGGCGCAGGATTGCCGCTGCGAAGCCCGCAAGATCGCCGATCACGCCCCCCCCGAGGGCCACCACCATGTCGCCGCGTTCCACCTGCTGGTCCAGCAACCATTCGGTCGCCTGCCTCAGATGGTCCCAGTCCTTGGTCGCCTCACCGGGTGGCAGCTCAAGCGCCGTCATGCTTATGCCGCGCCGTGCGAGCCCCGCGCGCAGGGTTTTCAGATGCAGCCCACCGACCCGGCGGTCCGTGACCACCGCAACACGCGGCCGGTTCAGAAGCGGCGCGATTTCGTCGCCAGCGCACGCAAGCAGATCCGACCCGATGCGTACCTTGTATGAGCGCGCGCCCAGTTCGACCTCGATGGTGTCACTCATGCATCCGGTCCCGCCTTGAAGAGTTCGTCGCGCTCTGTCAGCGCCTGGTGCACGCGCTCGGCCATCGCCTCAACGGACAGGCCGGATTCGGCGCGCACGGTGATATCGGCAAGGGCGTAGACCGGGCTTCGTTCGGCGTGCAGGCGCCGCAGCGTGGCATAGGGATCGTCGGTCTGAAGCAACGGCCGCGTCGTGCGATGGCGCACCCGTGACCACAGCAGATCGAGATCCGCATTCAGCCAGACCGACACGCCGCGCGCGCCGATCAGCGCGCGGTTGGACGGCGACAGAAACACCCCTCCGCCAGTGGACAGCACACTTGGCGGCCCGCGCAACAGGCGACGCAGCACCTCGGTTTCGCGCGCGCGAAAGAAGGCTTCGCCGTCACGCGCGAAGATTTCCGCCACGCTCATCGCGGCGGCACGCGTGATCTCCTCGTCCGAATCGAGAAAGGGCACGCCCAGCCGCCGCGAAAGCTGTGTGCCCACCGCGGTCTTTCCGGCCCCCATCATGCCCACCAGAGCCACGGTCTTGCACAGTCGGGCGTTCAAATGCATCTGCTCCTGTCGTACCGGTCGCCATGCAGGGATGCGCATGATAACGTACGGCTTGCATACAGAAACCGCATCGGACGGGAAAGGCCGGCGAAACGCGCTACCGGGATGCAAAAGGGCAGAGCAGAATGAGGCGTCTCTTCAAGGTTCTTCTTTTTCTCGCGATCATCGGCTTCGCGGGGCTGAGCGGCTACGCCTATCTCGGCGACCTGTCGCCGGAGGGCAGGCCGATCAGCGAGCCGGTCACCCTGGGCCGTGACTAGGCGCGCGGCATATCTCTTGCGGCGAACGCTCTTGCCGCCATCGGCGCTGCCGACAGCCGCATGCGCGATCGGCCTTGCACTCGCAGCCGGAGATGCCGCATCGGAGGCTCCGTTGTCGGCCATCGACTGGCTCTCGGAGTCCGTGACCGACGAAATGCCCGCCCCGCCCACCGGCGTGACGCCCGAAATGTTGCGCCGAAACCCGGGCATGGATACGGATACGATCACGGTTCGGCCGCTCGGCGAGGTGACCGCGGATGCGGTCGGGTTGCTTCCCCCGGCGCGCGCGGGGCTGCCCGCCGACCTCTGGGGCGTGGCCCCGAGCGATCGCGTGCTGCGGCTTCTGCGCGACATCGACATCGACGCGCTGCCGGCGGCGACCGAGCTGGTCTATCGCGTGCTCCTGACCGAACAGACCCCGCCGGCCGACCTGCGCGATCATGGCGCGCTGCTGCTGACGCGCATCGACAAGTTGCTGGAGCTCGGCGCGCTCGATCAGGCGATGGCCTTGATGGAAGCGACGCCGCTGCGCGATCCCGCCCTTTTCCGGCGCTATTTCGATGCCGCGCTGCTGCTCGGCCTGGAAGAGCGTGCCTGCGCCACGATGCGCGGGCTGCCGGCACTGGCCCCGACCTATCCGGCGCGCGTCTTCTGCATGGTGCGCAACGGGGATTGGGGCGCCGCGGCGCTCACGCTGCGCAGCGCGCAGGCGCTGGATCTGGTGTCCGAGAATGAGGCCCTCCTGCTGGAGCGTTTCCTGGAGCCCGAGCTGGACGATACCGAGATGCAGCTGCCGCCGGCGCCCGAAAGCCCGTCGCCCCTGATCTGGCGCATCCGCGAAGCCGTCGGGGAACCGCTGCCGACGCACAACTTGCCACTGGCCTTCGCGCATGCCGATCTGCGCGCCCCTGCCGGCTGGAAGGCGCAGATCGAGGCGGCCGAGCGCCTGACCCGGTCACGTGCGCTGCCGCCCAACCGGCTTCTGGGGCTGTACACGGCGCAACGGCCCGCAGCGTCCGGCGGCGTCTGGGACCGAGCGGCGACGGTACAGGGACTGGAGGCGGCCATCGCCGAGGATGACCGCGCGCGGATCGCCGAGTTGTTGCCCCGGCTGTGGGAGCTCATGACCCAGGCCGAACTCGAGGTCCCGCTGGCGCGGCTCTACGGCGCCAGCCTCATCCCGCTGACCGCCGAACCGGCGCGCGCGTATGCGCTGCGGATCGGGCTGCTTGGCGACGAATTCGAGACGCTGGCACATGAGCTGCCCGACGACAGCGCCGAGATGCGGTTTCTCAACGGGCTGGCGCGCGGTGCGCCCGAACCCGAAGACGCCCCGTCCCCGATGGCGGCGGCCATCGCCGAAGGCTTCGCGGGCGGATCTGGCGCAGAGTCCGTACCGGCCGGATCGGGCGTGGCGCTGCTGGAGGCGCTGGCGCAGCTTGACGACGGCGCGCGAGGCGATCTGCGCGCGGTGGTCGGTGCGCTGGCGGCGCTCAGGGAGCTGGGCTTTGAGGACACGGCGCGCCGTGCCGCCTTGCAGATGATGATCCTGGACCGGCGTGGCTGACACGCCGGCGGACCCTCCGGAGCCGAAGATGCGATTGCAGGACCGCTGGATTTCCGCCTTCCTCGATGCGCTGGCCGCCGAACATGGCGCCGCGCGCAATACCAGCCTGGCCTATGGACGGGATCTGAAGGATCTCGCGGGGTGGCTGGAGCGCGCGGGCCAGTCCTTCGCCACGGCCAGCCAGTCGGATCTCGAAAACTATCTGGTCGCCTGCGAGGCGGCAGGGCTGGGCCATGCCACACGCGCGCGGCGGCTCTCGGCGGCGCGCCAGCTCTTTCGTTTCGCACGCGAGGAGGGCTGGCGCCCGGACGACCCGGCACAGACCATCAGCGGCCCGCGCCGTGCCCGCCGCCTGCCCGGAATGCTGAGCGAGGACGAGGTGTCGCGGCTGCTGCAGGCTGCGCGCGACTGCGGGCGCGACCACCGCGCGCGCCTGCGCAACACGTGCCTTATGGAACTGCTCTACGCGACGGGTCTGCGCGTGAGCGAACTGGTCAGCCTGCCCGTCGCGGCGGCGCGCGGCGATCCGCGGGTGCTGCTGGTGCGGGGCAAGGGCGGGCGCGAGCGGCTGGTGCCGCTGTCGGAACCCGCGCGCGATGCGCTGGCAGCATGGCTGCACCTGCACGACACCGACTCGGGCGACAAGCCCTCCAACGCCACACCCGATGCGCGCTATCTTTTCCCCTCCCGCGGTGCGGCGGGGCATCTGACCCGGCACCGCTTCTTCGGGCTGGTCAAGGAAATCGCCGTTCATGCCGGAATAGATCCCGCCCGAGTCACTCCGCATGCGCTGCGCCACGCCTTTGCCACCCACCTTCTGGCCGGCGGCGCGGATCTGCGCAGCATCCAGACCATGCTGGGCCACGCCGATCTGTCGTCCACGGAAATCTACACCCATGTGCTTGAAGCGCGGCTGCGCGCCCTCGTGCTGGAGCATCACCCGCTTGCCCGCACATCCACTTGATCGCGCAACCGTGGCACCGCATAGAGACCCAGCCCGGCATTCGAAATGATACAGATGGACATCGCCCCCTTACTCGACGCCGCCTTCTGGCTGACATCTCTCGCGATTCTCGCGCTGCTGGTGCTCTCCGGGTTCTTTTCCGGAAGCGAGACCGCGCTGACCGCTTCCTCGCGCGGCAAGCTGCACGCCCGCGCCGACAAGGGATCCATCGGCGCGCGAATCGCGTTGCGGATCACCGAGGACAATGAGCGGCTGATCGGCTCGGTCCTGCTCGGCAACAATCTGGTCAATATTCTGGCCGCCTCGCTCGCCACCGCGCTGTTCACCCGGCTGTTCGGCGAATCGGGTGTGGCGCTGGCGACGCTGGTGATGACCTTGCTGGTGCTGATCTTCGCCGAAGTCCTGCCCAAGACCTACGCCATCACCAACCCCGAGCAGGCCTCGTCGCTTGTCGCGCCGGTGATCCGGGTCGTGGTGCTGATCTTCGCGCCGATGGTCGCGGCGGTACAGATGCTGGTGCGCGGGATCCTCGGCCTGTGCGGGGTGCGAATCGATCCGGGTCGCAAGATCCTCAGCCTGCGCGACGAAATCGCCGGCACACTCGCGCTGGGGCACTCCGAAGGCACGGTCCACAAGGAGGATCGCGACCGCCTGCTCGGGGCGCTGGACCTGTCAGACCGCACAGTCGAGGAGGTGATGCGCCATCGCAGCCAGATCGAGATGATAGACGCCGATGCCCCGCCCGCCGAAATCATCGCGCAATGCCTCGCCTCGTCACATACCCGCCTGCCCGCCTATCGTGACGACCCCGAGAACATCGAGGGCGTGGTGCATACGCGCGACCTGATGCGTGAGGTCCACCGCCTGATGACCGAGGAAGGCGACGGGAATTTCGACATCGTCACGCGGCTCGATGTGCTCAAGGTGGCGCGCCCGGCCTATTTCGTGCCCGACACCACCGCGCTTGACGAACAGATGCGCCAGTTTCTGCATCTGCGCACGCATTTCGCACTTGTCGTGGATGAATACGGAGCGCTGCACGGGCTCATCACGCTGGAGGATATCCTCGAGGAGATCGTGGGCGAGATCGAGGACGAATTCGACCGTGGCGATGAACCCGAGCTGCGCCGCACGGCAACCGGAGATGTCGTCGTCGACGGATCGATGACGATCCGCGACTTCAACCGCGCCACCGACTGGTCGCTGCCCGATGACGAGGCCAACACCATCGCCGGCCTTGTCATTCACGAGGCCCAGACCATCCCCACCGAAGGCCAGGTGTTTCATTTTCACGGCTTTCGGTTCGAGATCATACACCGCGAGGAGAACCGGCTCACCCGCCTGCGCATCCGCGAGATGCCCGAGCGGTGACCGCCAACCGGTGCGGCAAGCCTGCGTTAACCCTGACGTGCCACGCTTGTCATGTGCCGTCGGCTGCAGTGCCCGGAGGCACAGTCTCCTCCCTGTCAGACTGGCCGCGCCTTTCGGGGTGCGGCCCCTTTTTTCAGGGCCTGCCGCCACGGGCGGCACCGATTTACTGTTGACCCGGCGTTCACCAGTTCGTAGCGTCACGGGATCAAAAGTCGGCCGGTCCGGCAGGGAGCAAATCAAAAGGGCCCTTCCCAGGGCCCTTTTTCTGTTTCACATCGGCGTTCCTTCGCCTGATGTTGTGCAGTTGCGCCTGACAGCCCCAAACCGGCATGCTAAACAGACATCTCTGTCCGCAGCTTCACATACGGAGTTCCGATGCTTAACCTTACCAGACCCTTGGCCATGGCGCTGACGCTGGGCCTTGCGATGCCGGCCGCCGCGCAGGAACTAGAGGGCGATGCGGATGCCCTCGGTGCCGATGACGGGCTCTCCCTTGGTGAGAGCGTCCAGGACGAAGGCCCGGGAACCGATTATGTGGATGCCGAGCATGGGGACTGGCAGATCCGTTGCTTCCGCGCCCCGAACGAGCCGGATCCATGCGAACTCTATCAACTTCTCGAGGACGAGGAAGGCTTTCCCGTCGCCGAGATGAGCGTGATTCCCCTGCCCGAAGGCGGCGAAGCCGTGACCGGGGCGACCATCGTCACCCCTCTGGAGACGCTCCTGACCGAGCAGGTCACCCTGCGCATCGATGACGGCAGTGCCAAGCGCTACCCGTTCAGCTGGTGCAATCCGGTCGGGTGTGTCGCGCGGGTCGGCTTCACGGCCTCCGAACTGGAGGCCATGAAGCGCGGCATCGAGGCACGGCTGACCATCGTTCCGGCGGCGGCGCCGAATGAAACGGTCGAGATCACGGCCTCGCTGATGGGTTTCACGGCCGGTTACGAAGCGGTCGAGGAAAACCCGACGCGCAGCGCCGAGTAACGATGCGGGCCGCCCGCGAAATTGCGCGGGCGGCCGGCCCTATCACCCCGCAGTCCCGATCACCCCGCCCCCCCAAAGCGACGGCCCCGTCGGTCACGCGCCGGTTGCGGCGCGCAGGCCGGCAGCCACACGCCCCGTTTCGCGCTCCTGCAGGAACGGGGGGAAGATTTTCATATCCATGCCCCCGAAAAGTCCTAATTTCCGCCCGAGTTTCGGGGAAACACTATGGCCGGGCGAACCGTGCTAACCTTGTATGCGTTGCACGCGGCGCGCCCCGAGGCCGATGGCGGGCGCGGCGGCAAGAGTGGTGGAGCGATGGACACGAGCAGACCGGACGATCACGACCGGGACACGGATGAGGACGCGGAGGCCCCGGGCACCGCGCATCCGGCGACGGGCGCGTCACGGCGCAGTTGGCGCAACCGGTCCCCTGCCCTGCGGGGAACAGGCGGCGCCGCGCTGACCGCGGACCGCGCGGGCCGATGGCGCGATCTGCAGGAAGTCTCGCTCGATCTGTCGCAACGCAAGCTGCGCAAGGAAAGGCTTGTGGCCATCGACAGGCGCGACGCGCATCTGTCCGGCAGCTTCGACATGCTGCGCACCCGGCTGATCACGGCGCTGAAGGCGAATGGCTGGCGGCGGGTCGCGATCACCTCGCCGACCGCCGGCTGCGGCAAGACCTTCTGTGCGATCAACCTGGCGATAAGCCTGTCCCGGCTGCAGGCCGTTCGCACTGTCCTGCTGGACCTCGATCTGCGCGCCCCGGGCATCGCCGGGGCGCTGGGCCTGCAACCGACCGCGCCTATGAGCGACTTGCTCACCGGCGCGCGGGACATGCATGCACATCTGGTCCGTATCGGCGGCAACCTCGCGCTCGGGCTCAACGACACGCCCATCCCCGATTCCGCGGAAACGCTGCAGGCGCCGCAGACCGCGCGCGCCCTCAAGGCAATGCAGCTCGATCTGCGGCCGGATGTGGTTCTCTACGAGTTGCCACCGGCGCTCGGCCACGACGACCTGTTCGCCTTTCTGCCGCAGATTGACGCGGTGCTTCTGATCGCGGATGGCACGCATACCACCGCCGAGGACATCTCCGCATGCGAGCGCATTCTGTCGGATCGCACGCCACTGCTCGGGGTCGTGCTCAACAAGGCGGATGACCCTGATTCACGACGCCACGCGAAACGGGGATCGTGACACCCGCGACACGGCAGCCCCGAGGAGGGCGCAAAAATGGGACCGATACAGACTTTCGGCGAATTGCGGGCGATGCTGCGGCGCCGTGCGGTGATCATCGTGCTGGTAACGCTGGTCGGCTCGGCGCTTGCGGTGCTTCAGGCACTGAACCTGCCGCGCGAGTACAGCGCGTCCGCGACGATCCGCATCGAAAGCCCGGTCATCGACGAGCAGACGGCATCGGGCGCCAATTCCCTCCTGCGCCGGATTCAGGTCATCGAGCAGGAGTTGATGGCCCGTGAGAGTGCGCTGCGAATCATCCGCGAATTCGATCTCTTTGCCGATACCGGGCTCACCGACTCTGAAAAGGTCGCGCAGTTTCGCGGGACCGTCGACTTCAGGCAGGTCGTCGCCCCGCCCGAGCGCCCGGGCGAGCGGGGTGCGGTGGTGGCGCTGGTTGTTTCGGCGCAGCTGGACGAACCGGACAGGACGGTGACCGTCGTCAACGCGCTGGCCGATGAGATCCTCGAGCAGGGCGAAAGGCGCCGGCGTGGACGCTCGGAGGAGGTGCTGCGCTTCTTTGCCCAGGAAGAAGCGCGCCTGGGCGACGAGATCGAAGAGCTCGAATCCGAGATCGCGGACTTCCAGACCGCGAATGAGGATGTCCTGCCCGGCGCCCTCGAGGCGCGGCGCGATGAGGTGGAGCGCCTGCGCGCCGCCGCCCTGGAGGTGGAGCGCCGTCTGGCCTCGTTGCGCCGGGAGCTCGCCGCGGTGGAGCAGGAAAATCTGCGCGCCACGGCGCAACGGCGCATCGACACCCTGCAAGACGAGATTTCCAATGACGAGGAGCAGCTCGAACTGTTGCGCACACGGATCGCGGAGGTGGAATCGCAGATCAGCCGCGCCCCGGATGTCCAGCGTCAGCTGCGCGCCTATGAGCGCCGGCTCGAACAGCAGCAGGATCGCTTCATGCTGATCTCGCGCCGCCGCGCCGAGGCCGAGATCGGGCAGCGGCTGGAAACCGGCGGTCAGGGCGAGCGGCTCGAGATCCTCGAACGCGCGGTACCGCCGGATTACCCAAGCGGCCCCAGCCGTCGCGATGTGGCCGGTGCCGGCGGCATGGCCAGCCTTGGCGCGGCGCTCCTGCTCGCCTTTCTGCTGGAGTTGCGCAACCCCGTCATCCGCACCGCCGCGCAGATGCAACGCGAAGTCGGCATCCGCCCCGTGGTCACGATCCCCTATGTCGAAAGCCCCAATGAACGCCGGCGCCGGCATCTGTGGCGCGTCGCTGCACTGATCGTGCTGACGGTCGTGCTGTTCTTCGCCGCCTGGGCCGCGTTGTCGAGCTGAAAGGCGATCAGGGCGGGGTCGCGCGCCGTCGCTGCGGCCCGCGACCCCGATCGTCAGTCGCGCCAGGACGGGTCCTCGGCATCAAGGCATGACTTGAGATAGCCGAAATGCCGTGCCGCCATGCCGCGATACGCGGCCCATCCCTCGGCGGTGCCGCGCGCGACCTCCTCCGACAGGATGGACAGCGGCTTGCCGGTGGACATCGCGAGGATCAGGGTCCGCGCTGCGGTCTCGAAGAAATACAGATCCTCGAAGGCCTCCGCCACGGTGTCGCCCGCCACGCTCACCCCGTGATTGGCCATCACAAGGACGGATTTGCCTTGCATGGCCCGGGCGAGTTGCTGGCCCTCGGCCTTGGCGTCGGCGATGCCCCCGAAATCGGACGCGTATCCGATTCGACCGTAAAAGCGCGCGGTGTTGTTGTCGATCGGCAGCATCGTCGGGTCCGCCAGGCAGGACAGCGCCACGGAATAGGGCGCGTGGCAATGCAGGATGACCCGTGCCTGTGGCAACTCGCGGTGCATGGTCCCGTGCACGGTCCAGGCCGAGGGGTCCGGCGCATCCGGCCGCGCCATGACGTCCGGATCGTCGGCATCCAGCACCAGCAGATCGCGCGCCCTTATGGTTGCGAAATGCTGCCAACGCGGATTGAGCAGGAAGCGGCGCCCCGTTTCGGATACCGCTGCGCTGAAATGGTTGCCCACCGATTCGCTCCAACCGAAGCGATGGCAAAGGCGGAAGGCCGCAGTCAGATCCTGGCGCAACGCTGTCTCCGCGTCGGTTGCGGGGCGTGGCGTCTGCTCATTCATGCCTTGAACCGCCCTTCGCCCATGAGCGCGCGATAGGTCGAGCGCATCTCGGCCCGGTCCGTGTAGCAGCCCCGAAGGTAGCGGTCACCGCTGGTCGCCGAATACGCGGCCCGGCCATGGACGATCCGGTGGTTGTCGAAGGTGATGCATTCCCCCGCCTGCATCAGAAAGTTCATCACGTAGCGCGGATCCTGCAGTTTGCGGCCGAAGCGGCAGAAGGCGGGGTAGTAACTGTCCAGCACATCCTGTGGCAGATCGAAGACATCGGCCATGTGCTGGCTGATCGTGACACCGGAGACGGCGCCGTGCGCGTCCAGTTCGATCACCCGCTGGCGCGCGCGCATGTCGTAGCCGTCATGCTCGCAATAGAAGGGGATTTCGTATTCGCTGAGCAGGCGGAAGCCTTCCGGGTCGGACTCGCGAAAATCATTGGCCACGGCCACGGCATCGACGAACAGGCTGCCGCCCCCTTCCACGGTATTGGCGCGACAATGCAGAAACTGAACCCCGGGCGCGACCTCCTCGGCTGGAACGTCGGTGTGCAACTCCAGCGCGCGGGCGGTGTAGGCCGTATTCGTGGGGGCGATGTGGGTTCGCACGTCGAAGTAATGCCCGAAGAAGGTCGGACGGACCTGCCCGATCAGTTCGGCGGTGCGGGTCAGCCCCTCATCGCTGTCAGGCATGTCGGTCACGATGGCGACACCCTCGACGAGCAACGCCTCGATCCAGGCCGCGACCTGCGCGGGATCGGCCACCAGATCGGGCTGCGAAAAGCGCGCGACATGCGGGTGATGGTCGGAGTACCACGGCCGGCGCGGCAGATCCGCCGGGTCGGGGCGGCGCGCACCGTCGGCATAGGCCATCAGCATCGACAGCGGCAGCCGCGAGACATGCGCCTCATCGCGCCAGTCGATCGTCAGCGCATCATCCGCCACATGGGCACGCTCGGGCACCGGCGGCTGTGCAAGGTGAAAGATGTCGAAGCTGCGCTCGCGCGTCACGCTGTCGAAGGAGGTGGGGCAGTTGTCCCGCAGCCAGTAATAGTTGAAATAGCTGCTGCGCCCGTCGGGCAGCGCGACTTCGAGCCCGTTGTCATGCAAGGTGACATCGGGGGCGACGACCTGCGTCATGTTCATGATGGCTCCATTAACCTGTAGTCCGAGAATCCGGCGTTCAGATTGCAGGATCCCACTTGTTTTCAGGTCACGACAGGCCGGTTATGCTTAACGCACGTAAAGTCAGGTATTAACAAATGAAGCCACTTCCGCCTCTGCGCCTGCTCGCCGCCTTCGAAGAGGTCGCGCGGCTCGGATCGCTGCGCGCCGCCGCCGCGCGGATGAACGTCACCCGCCCGGCGATGACGCAGACGATCAAGGCGCTCGAGGATCATGTGGGCGCGACGCTTCTGGACCGCTCCACCCGGCCCGCGCGCCTGACCGAAGCGGGACAGCAGCTCGCCCGCGCTACGCGGGAAGGGTTGGGCACGATATCGGGCACCATCGACGAGATCCGCGCCAATGCCGGGCGGGCGCAGCAACTGACCATCGCCTGTACGGTCGGCATGGCAACCTATTGGCTGATGCCACGCTTGCCGGCCTTCTATGCCCATCACGCCGACATGGTGGTCAATGTGCAGGCTCCGCCGACCGACCTGCCGGCGCTGGCGCCCGGCATCGATGTCGCGCTGCGCTACGGCACCGGGGGATGGCGCGACGGGCGCACGTGGAAGCTCTTCGACGAGGTCATCTGCCCGGTCGGCCATCCGGCGCTGCTCGCACGGCTACGTGGATCGGGCACCCCGCTCGAATCAGCGCCGCTGATCGATGTGCGCAGCGCGCAATCGCGTCACTGGGCCGATTGGGCGGAATACCTGTCGGCGACCGGGCGCGGTCGCCCGCGCGGCGCGATCCAGATCTTTGACAACTACGTCCAGGCCGTTCAGGCCACGCTGGACGGCCGTGGGCTGGCGTTGGGCTGGCGTTCGATCACCGGAGCATTGCTGCGCGAGGGGTCGCTGGAACGCTGGCCCGGCGGCGCGGTCAGCCTTGGCACCGGCTATTACGCCACCATATCGCCGAGCGGCGCGGCCAAGGGCGCCGCGACGGCCTTCATCGACTGGCTGGCCGAGCAACCGGTTTACGATTCGGCCGACGACGCCACCACGACGTCGGAATCCGACGCGACCGGATGACCTGACCCGCGCCAACACCGGCTCGCGCAAGGGCTTTTCGCGAAGTGCTGAATCACTTTCCTGCGCCAGCGCGCAATCAAGACTTGCCACATCGCGATCTTGGCGCTTTCATCGCGGGCTCGGGCATGCGCGGCACACGCCTTACGCCGCATCGGGCGGTGCGAAACGCGCTCCTTCAACGATGTAACGCGGCGGGTTTTCAAATGGCAGATGTCGAGTTTCTGCTCAACGGCACTCCGACGCGGGTGACCGGTATCGCCCCCACACGCACGTTGCTCGACTGGCTTCGCGAGGATCGCGGCCTGACCGGCACCAAGGAAGGGTGCAACGAAGGCGATTGCGGGGCCTGCACCGTGATGGTGACCGACAGCCGGGGCAGCCGGGCGCTGAACGCGTGTATCCTGTTCCTGCCGCAGATCCACGGCAAGGCGGTGCGTACGGTCGAGGGTGTCGCCGCACCGGATGGCGCGCTGCACCCGGTTCAGCAGGAAATGATCGCGCAGCATGGCAGTCAGTGCGGTTTCTGCACGCCGGGCTTCGTGGTCAGCATGGCGGTGGCGCATCTTCAGGGGAGGTCGGATTTCGACGACGCGCTGGCGGGCAATCTGTGTCGCTGCACGGGCTACGCGCCGATCGTGCGGGCCGCGCAGGCGGCAGCATCGGCCCCCGTGCCCGACTGGATGCGTGCCGATGCGGCACAGATCGCGGACGTGGGTATGGGCGATACGGTCGAAGCGGATGACGAGGCCGACACACCCGCTTTCCGGCCGCAAAGCGCGGATGCGCTTGCCGGATGGTATGCGCGCAACCCCGACGCCACCCTGATCGCCGGCGCGACCGATGTCGGGCTTTGGGTGACGAAGTCGCTGCGCGATCTCGGCCAGGTTGCCTTCATCGCGGGGGTTCGGGATCTGCGCGGCATCGAGACCGGCGAAGACGTGATCCGCATCGGCGCCATGGCCACACTCGCCGAGATCGGCCCCGCGATCGCCCCGTATCACGCGGATCTCGCGGAGCTGATCC
>CAZMBT010000013.1:0-19785 GCA_964564395.1 uncultured Alkalilacustris sp. | reverse complement strand
CTGCCCGATCTGAAGAGGGGGGTGCCGTGAGCGCCGACAACGCAGCCGCCACGCCCATGATGGCGCAGTATCTGGAAATCAAGGCGCAGCATGCGGATGCGTTGCTGTTCTACCGCATGGGCGATTTCTACGAGCTGTTCTTCGACGACGCGCGCGCCGCGGCGGCGGCGCTCGACATCGCGCTGACCCAGCGCGGCCAGCACAAGGGCGCGGACATCCCGATGTGCGGTGTCCCGGTTCACGCGGCGGAGAACTATCTGCTCACCCTGATACGCAAGGGATTCCGCGTCGCTGTCTGTGAGCAGATGGAAGATCCGGCCGAGGCGCGGAAACGCGGCGCGAAGGCCGTGGTGCGGCGCGAGGTGGTGCGGCTGGTCACGCCCGGCACACTGACCGAAGACAGCCTTCTGGATGCGCGGCGGCACAATTTCCTCGCCGCCTTTGCGCAGATCCGCGAGGAGGGCGCGCTGGCCTGGGTGGACATCTCGACCGGCGCGTTCCGGGTCATCCCGTGCGCACCCGCCCGTGTCGCGCCGGAGTTGGCCCGGCTGACACCGCGCGAGCTGCTGGTGCCGGACACCGAGGAGGACCGCTGGCGCGACAGCGCTCAGGAAAATGGCGCCGCGCTGACCGGACTGGCGCGCAGCAGCTTCGACAGCAGCGCGGCGCAGCGCCGGCTCTGCGCCCTGTATGGCGTGGAAACGCTGGACGGCTATGGCCAGTTCACCCGCCCCGAGCTGTCCGCGATGGGTGCCATCGCCGACTACCTCGAACTGACGCAGCGCGGGAATCTGCCGCTGCTGCGACCGCCCGTGCGCGAGATCGGCGATGAGGTCATGCAGATCGACGCGGCGACGCGGCGCAACCTGGAGTTGACCGCGAGCCTGAGCGGCGGCCGCAAGGGGTCCTTGCTGGATGCGATCGACCATACCGTGACCGCAGCCGGGGCGCGGCTGCTGGAGCGGCGTCTGTCCAGCCCGTCCTGTTCGATCGACGAGATCCGGGCCCGCCATGCCGCCATCGGCTGCCTGCTCGACGATACCGGGCTGCGGGACGGGATCCGGGGCGCGCTCAGGCAGGTGCCGGACATGGATCGCGCATTGTCGCGCCTCGCAATGGATCGCAGCGGCCCGCGCGATCTCGCCGCGATTCGCGACGGGCTGGCACAGGCGGCGCAGATCCGGGCACTGATCCCGGCCGACGCCGCGCCGCGCGTGATCGAGGCCGGGGCCGCATTGCGCGGGCATGAGGCGCTCATCGATCTTCTGGAACGCGCGCTGGTCGCCTCGCCGCCGGCCCTGGCACGCGAGGGCGGCTTCATCGCTGCCGGTTATGACGAGGAACTCGACGCGGCGCGCAAGTTGCGCGATGAGGGCCGGGGCGTGATCGCCGGAATGCAGGCCCGCTACGCGGAGCAGACCGGCATCGCCGCGCTCAAGATCAAGCACAACAACGTGCTGGGCTATTTCATCGAGACCACCGCGACACATGCCGAGCGCATGCTGGCGCCCCCGCTGTCGGAAACCTTCATCCACCGGCAGACGACGGCGAATCAGCTGCGCTTCACGACCACCGAACTGTCCGAGCTGGAGACACGGATCCTGAATGCGGGCAACCACGCGCTTGAGCTGGAAAAGCGCTGTCACGCAGAGCTCAAGCAGGCGGTTCTGGAGGCGGCCGCGGCAGTTTCGCAGGCAGCTGCGGCGCTGGCCGAGCTCGATGTCATGGGATGCTTCGCCACGCTCGCCGCGCGTGAGGACTGGTGCGCGCCGATCGTGGATGACAGCCATGCGCTGCATGTCGAGGGCGGCCGGCATCCCGTGGTCGAGGCCGCGCTGCGCGCCGAAGGTGCCGCCTTTGTCGCGAATGACTGCAGTCTGTCATCGGCGCCGGACAGTGCGGCGATATGGCTGGTCACAGGGCCGAACATGGCCGGAAAGTCGACTTTCCTGCGCCAGAACGCGCTTATCGCATTGCTGGCGCAGGCTGGCGCCTATGTGCCGGCGCGGTCGGCACATGTCGGGCTTGTCAGTCAGCTCTTCAGCCGTGTCGGCGCGGCGGACGACCTGGCGCGGGGGCGGTCCACCTTCATGGTGGAGATGGTCGAGACCGCGGCGATTCTGAACCGGGCCGATGCGCGCGCGCTGGTCATCCTCGACGAGATCGGACGCGGCACGGCAACATATGACGGGCTGTCCATCGCCTGGGCAACACTTGAACATCTGCACGAGGTGAATCGCTGCCGCGCGCTGTTTGCCACCCATTACCACGAACTCACCGCATTGGCGGGCAAGCTTGATGGGGTCGAGAACGCCACGGTGTCAGTAAAGGAATGGGAAGGCGAGGTCATCTTCCTGCACACGCTGAAAAAGGGGGCGGCGGATCGATCCTACGGGGTGCAGGTGGCGCGGCTGGCGGGTTTGCCCGATTCGGTCGTCGAGCGAGCGCGGGTGGTTCTGGAAGCGCTGGAAACGGGCGAACGATCCCACAGCCGTCGAACCCTGGTGGACGACCTGCCGCTTTTCTCGGTACCGGCCAGGACCGCGCCGCCATCGACGGATGGTGACGCGCCGCTGCGCGCGCGGCTGGCCGAGGTTCGGCCCGACGAGTTGAGCCCGCGCGCCGCGCTCGATCTGATCTATGAACTCAAGGACCGCGCGCGCGATCACTCCTGATCCGCGAATTTTTCCGTGAGCATGGTCTTGAGCCGGTCGATGTCGCTGTCGCTCCAGTTCTCCGGTTCGGTGACACCGTCCCAGCCGTCGATATAATGTGCCGGTGCGAATACATGTCCGTAGCCCATCGGCGTGGATGTCGCCGTCATCATGTCGAGGACAAGCTGCAGAAAGGTCACCACCGGATACCATTCGAGCCGCGGCGACACGTCTGGGCCCCGCTCTCCGGTCATCCATTCGGGCGGACGGTAGAGGCTTTGCGGCTCGAAAAAGGTGATCGGGTCCGACGCGTATTGCAGGAAGGCAATGCGCGGCGGTCCCCACGCGGTTTCGAAACGGTCGAGCTTGTTTTCCTGCGACGTGAAGCGCACCACGCCACCGTCGCGAAACCGCGGCAACCAGGCCGGCGAGTCGGGCGTACGCCGCGCGGTGATCTGAGACCAGCTGCGGGCCGTGAACGGTGGTCCGGCCCAGAAGGCGCCATCGAAAGGGTCGCGAATGACCTGGAAGAGATCCGCAGAGAGGTCGGAATTCATCGCCCCGAGGCTGAGCCCGTGCAGATAGAGCTCGGGCCGGTCCTGCGGCGGCATCGATCGCCACCGGTCATAGACCGCATCGAACAGCGCACGCGCCGACTCCGCGCCGTAATCGGGATCCACCAGCAGCGCGAGCCAGCTCGCGAGATAGGAATACTGGACCGAGACTGTCGCGATATCGCCGCGATGGAGATACTCGACGGGCATCTGCGCCTTCGGGTCGACCCATCCCGTGCCGGTGGGAATGTTGACGAGCAGCACGGAGCGGTCGAAGGCGTCGATGCGCTCCAGCTCGGCGAGCGCGAGTTCGGCGCGTTCCTGCGGGGTGTCGGCCGAATTGAGGCCGACATAGACGCGCAACGGCTCCAGGGCCGGCTCACCGGTGAAGGCTTCGATATCCTCGGCAGTGGGGCCGGCTGCGACCATGTCCCGCCCGGTGCGACCGAGATCGTCCCAGGCGAGATGTGAGTCGGCGCTGCCGCTCTTGCGCGGGTCTTCAGGGGCGGCCATGTCATCCGGCAACAGCCGGTCAAGCTGGCGATAGGTGGAATCGAGCGCGCGAAACCCGGCCTCGACCAATATGCCGTTGCCGACAGACCAGAACAGCGCCGCCACGAGCGCGACCGCCGAAAGATTGGCCACCCGAGGCGGCACGCGGCGGCGCAGACGGCGCGCCGTGTAGCTGGTGAGCAGGACGAACAGCCGCCCGATGAGCATGAGCGTCAGGAACACCGCGGCCGCGATGGCGGCGACGCTGAAGGGCCGGGCCGTCTCGACATCGGGCATGTCCATCAGGCGGCGAATGGAGTTCTGCGCCTCGGACGCCTGCCACAAGGCAAGCGCGAGAAGGCCGGCGCAGACAATGGCCGCGACCAGCTTGGCCAGCATGATCCCGCGCGACTGCGCGGCTCGGACGAAGCCCAGATAGGCCCACAAGGCCCGCAAGCCGACGCCGATACCGTAGCCCGCCGCGAGCGACAGCCCGGACAGCACACCCTGCACCACCAGGTCGCGCGGTATCAGGCTGGGCGTGAGCGAGGCCGCGAAGAACAGCGTCCCCAGGATCAGCCCGACCGGCGAGAGCGAGCGCAGAAAACGATAGCCGGGACGCAGGAGCGCGAGAGTCTGCCGCCTCAGTGGCATGGCAGCGCCGGCGTTTGCGTCGGCCGTGGCACGGTGTCAGCTCGCGGGGGTTGAAGACACTCCGACCTGCGCGGGCCGCAACAGCCGGTCATGGAGCAGGAACCCATCGGCCATGACCTGAATGATCCCGCCGGCGGGAATATCGGGCACCGCAGCTTCGAACATCGCTTCGTGCAACTGCGGATCGAAGGTGTCGCCCGGCGACGGCGAAACGCGGGTCACGCCGTGTCGCTCGAATATGTTGAGCAGCTCGCGCAGCGTGAGCTCGACCCCTTCGCTCACGGCATCATTGCCGCTCTCGGCGGCGGAACGGGACGCGTCGAGCGCGCGCTGCAAGCTGTCATACACCGGCAGCATGTCGCGCACGAACCGCGAGCCGCCGAATTGCTGCGCCTCGCGCCGGTCCTTCTCGGCGCGTTTCCGGGCATTCTCGGCATCTGCCAGTGCGCGCATCATCCGGTCATGCAGCTCGTCGCGCTCGGCACGAAGCGCCGTGATTTCTGCTTCCAGGGCGGATTGCTCGGGCTCATCGCCGAATGATGCGTGTTCCGCCTGGGTCTGCTGCGGTTGCTCGGCCATGTCTTGCATGTGGTGCTTCTTGGCTTCGTTCATGTCTACCCCTTGCCTCGATCGGACAGGATTCTCCCGACCAACTGCGCCGTGTAATCCACTATTGGCACGATGCGACCGTAATTGAGCCGCGTGGGCCCGATCACGCCGACCGCGCCGACGATTCTTCGATCCGCGTTCATATACGGAGACACCACCAAAGATGAACCCGTAAGCGAAAAAAGCTTGTTCTCGGAGCCGATGAAAATGCGCACGCCCTCGCCGTCCTCGGCGAGCTGGAGGAATTCGGCGATATCGCGTTTGCGTTCCAGATCCTCGAACAGAAGGCGGATGCGTTCGAGCTGCTCGCCCTCGTGGCCATCTTCGAGCAGCTTGGCACGGCCGCGCACGATCAGGCGCTCCTGCGGCTCGCCGTCGTTGGACCAGGCGGCCAATCCGCTTTCGACCAGTTCGCGGGACAGCTCGTCGATCTCCTGGCGTCGACGCGAAACCTCGGTCTTCATGCGGTGACGCAGATCCGACAGGGTCAGCCCTTCCGCCATCGCGTTGAGAAAATTCGCCGCCTCGCGCATGGATGAGGGCGTCTGCCCCTTGGGCGGCACGAAGACTCGGTTTTCCACATGGCCATCAGCGAAGACGAGCACCACCAGCGCCCGATCCGGCGCAAGGCTGACGAACTCGATATGCCGGATCGGCGCCTCATGTTTGGGCGAGAGTACAAGGCTCGCCCCCTGCGTGACCCCGGAGAGCGCCGCCCCGACCTGATCGAGCAGGCTTGTAACATCGCTTTCGTTGCTGCCCATCGTGGCGTTGAGCGCCTCGCGGTCGTCATCCGCGACCGGGGAGACTTCGAGCAGACTGTCCACGAACAGGCGCAAGCCGAGATTCGTGGGGACGCGACCGGCCGAAACATGCGGGCTGTCGAGCAGGCCGAGATACTCGAGATCCTGCATAACGTTGCGGATCGTCGCTGCGGAGACCTTCTCGCTCATGTTGCGGGTGAGGGTGCGGGAGCCGACCGGGTCGCCGGTATCGAGATACCCCTCGACGACCCGGCGGAACACTTCGCGCGAGCGATCGTTGAGATCAGACAAGAGCTGCTGACGTTCCGACATTTCCTGCACGGTTCCGGGAGACCGAGCCATTTGACATCCTTGTCCACAACGGTCAATCCGGGCTGCATTGCCGCGGATGACGACGACACCCGCTCCCGCAACATGACAGGAGATACAATGCGCCCTTCTGGCCGAAACGTAAGCGATCTGCGTCCGATTTCAATCGACACCGGAGTGATGCGGCATGCGGAAGGATCGTGCCGGCTCAGGATCGGGGAAACCGAGGTGTTTTGCTCGGCCTCCGTGGAGGAGAGGATACCGCCCTTCCTGAGAAACACCGGGCTGGGATGGGTTACGGCGGAGTACGGCATGCTGCCGCGCGCCACCACGACACGAAACCGGCGCGAGGCGAGTAATGGCAAGCAGACAGGGCGAACCATCGAGATCCAGCGGCTGATAGGGCGGTCCCTGCGCGCCGGAATCGACCGATCGGCGCTGGGAGAACGGCAGATCACGATCGATTGCGATGTCATGAATGCCGATGGCGGCACGCGGTGCGCCGCGATCACCGGTGGATGGATCGCGCTGCGCCTGGCGGTCAACACGCTGCTGAAGTCCGGTACCCTGGTCTCCGACCCGATCATCGACCATGTCGCGGCGGTGAGTTGCGGCATCTATGCCGGGCAACCCGTGCTCGATCTGGACTACATGGAGGACAGCGAAGCGGGAATGGACGGGAATTTCGTTCTGACCGGTTCCGGTACCTTGATCGAGGTACAGATGTCTGCGGAGGGTGCGGCGTTTTCACGTCAGCAGATGAACGAGCTGCTCGACATGGCCGAGGTCGGGACACGCCGTCTCGTCGAGGCACAGCGCGAGGCAACGGGCTGATGCGGCAGTTCCGGGACGACCGTCTTCTGATCGCCACGCATAACCCAGGCAAGCTGGAGGAGATCCGGCATCTGATCGAACCCTTCGGAGTGAGGCTGGAGTCCGCGGCGGCGATGGGGCTCAGCATACCGGAGGAGACCGGGACCACCTTCGTGGAGAATGCCACCCTGAAGGCGCGTCATGCCGCCGCGACCTCGGGCATCCCGGCATTGGCGGATGACAGCGGGCTCGAAGTCGCGGCGTTGGGTGACGCGCCTGGCGTGTATACCGCCGACTGGGCCGAGACCCCGTCGGGTCGCGACTTCGGAATGGCGATGCGCCGGGTGCACGATGCCTTGGAGGCGACGGGCGCGGAAGAACCGTGGCGGGCGCGGTTTTGCTGTACGTTGGTCTTGAGTTGGCCGGATGGACATGACGAGGTGTTCGAGGGCTGCGCGCGGGGCCGGATCGTGTGGCCGGCGCGGGGAAGGCAGGGGCATGGGTATGATCCGATATTCCTGCCGGACGGGTACGAGGTAACCTATGGCGAGATGGATCGTTGGGCAAAGAACCGCATCAGCCACCGTGCGGATGCGTTCAGCAAACTCCTGATGGGCTGTTTCGGGGGCGACGGGCGCGGGTTGAGGTGAAGGTGGAGGCGGATGACGGACGATCGGTCGGCTGAAGCGGAATTCGGTGTTTATGTTCACTGGCCATACTGCGAATCGAAGTGTCCGTATTGCGACTTCAATTCGCACGTCACGGCAGCGGTGGATCATGATCGATGGCGCCGGGCATATGTCTCGGAGATCGAGCGGCTTGCGGCTGAAGCCCCGGATCGCAGGGTGAGTTCGATCTATTTTGGGGGCGGAACGCCCAGCCTGATGCACCCGGCCGTGGTGGCCGACATCATCGATGCGTTGCAACGGCGCTGGAGGTTCGCGAACGCGGTCGAGATTACGCTCGAAGCGAATCCCGGTTCGGTGGAGGCAGGACGATTCCGGGCGTTTCATGCGGCCGGCGTGGACCGTGTATCGCTCGGTGTCCAGGCGTTGGACGACATGTCGTTGAGACGACTCGGGCGGCTGCACAGCGCACGGGACGCACAGATCGCGCTGGATATCGCGCATTCCGAGTTCTCACGCGTGAGCTTCGATCTCATCTATGCCCGTCAGCATCAGGCGCTGGAGGATTGGCGTCTGGAGCTGGAGCGGGCGCTGTCATGGGCCGGCGAGCACATCTCGCTCTATCAACTGACGGTCGAGCCCGGAACGGCGTTCGCCGCCCGCCATCGGGCCGGTGGCCTGGGCGGTCTGCCGGATGACGACCTGGCGGCCGACTTCTACACGATGACGCAGTCGCTGTGCGAGGCAGCGGGATTGCCGGCTTACGAGGTGTCAAACCATGCGCGCCCCGGCTGCGAATCGCGGCACAACCTGACTTACTGGCGCGGTGGCGACTATGCGGGGATCGGCCCTGGTGCGCATGGCCGCCTGACTCTTGCAGGCACACGCGTCGCAACCGACTCGATTCATGCGCCGGGCGCCTGGCTGGACGCTGTGGAAAGCCGAAAGAACGGCGAGCGGCACCGGTACGCGCTGGGGCGGACGGACCGGATGGCCGAGTGTCTCATGATGGGGTTGCGCATGTCGGAGGGTGTGGACCTCGGACATGCGCCGGACCTGCTACAGCGTCTGAAAACGCATGGGGCGCTCAGTGAAATGATCGATGCAGGTTTTCTTCGGCTGGATGAGACACGGTTGGCAACCACGACTCAGGGGCGTCTGCTCCTGAACTCAGTCACCGGCAAACTGTTTGATGCGATTGACCAATAATATTATATAAATCATTGACTATTAAGAGATTTTACTTGGGTTCCATATCCCGCTGGGTCGGATCACCTCGAGTAGGACAGGACCTGACAGAGCTGATCGAGCTGCTCCAGCGTCGCGTACTTTATGGACATGCGGCCCTCGCCCGTGGTTTCGCTATGTTCGATCACAACAGACATCCCGAGATTCGCGGACAGATCCTGCTCCAGGGCACGAGTGTCGGCATCCTTCGCGGTGCTTGATCCGCCAGATGCCTTGCCGGACGCCTTTCGGGAGCGGGCGGACTTCTGCAAGCCTTCGACCTGTCTGACAGAAAGCCCTTTTCGCATGATTTCCCTCGCGAGATCCGCCGGGTTGTCAGCGGTCACCAACGCGCGGGCATGTCCTGACGACAACTCTCCGCTTCGGATATGTGCCTGTACCTCTTCGGGGAGCGTCAGGAGGCGCAGAAGGTTCGCGATATGACTTCGGCTCTTGCCCAGGGCCGTCGCAAGCCTTTCCTGTGTGTGTCCGTAGTGTTCCATCAACTCTCTGTATCCCATCGCTTCCTCGACGGGATTGAGGTTGGCACGCTGAATGTTTTCGATAATCGCGACTTCGAGAGTCTCCGCGTCCGTAAGCTCCCGGATGATGACGGGGACGTCATGTAGCTGCGCCAGCTGTGCGGCGCGCCATCTGCGTTCACCGGCCACGATTTCGTAGCGCCCGCTCCCATCATTTGAGGGTCGTATGATGAGTGGCTGCAGGATGCCGCGCGCCTGAATGGATCTGGCAAGCTCCTCGAGCGACTCCGTCGAGAAATCACGTCGCGGCTGCGCGGGATTGGGGCTGAGCTTGTCGATATCGATAGTCGCATCGGCGCGGGACAACGTGGCATCAACCGTCGTATCGGATGAGTCTGCCGGCACGTCGCCCATCAGTGCCGACAATCCACGGCCCAACCCTCGCTTTTCCGACTTCGAAGCGCTCACATTTCTTCTCCAACTGACTGACGCGAAAACTCGTGAAGGTCCGCAAGTTCGCTTGCAAGCGCTCGGTACGCCTGGCTGCCTTTCGAGCTCGTATCATACTGGAGCACAGGGCGGGCATAAGATGGTGCCTCGCTCAACCTCACATTGCGCGGGATCACTGTACGGAAGACGAGTTCGCCCAGTGTGTCCCTTGCGTCAGTCTCGACGAGCTGCGCCAGATTGTTGCGACGATCAAACATGGTGAGAAGGACTCCCTCGATCCGCAGGTCCGGATTGGCGCTACCACGGATCTGCTTGACGGTGCGCATGAGCTGGGACAGGCCTTCGAGTGCGAAGAACTCGGTTTGCAAGGGGACCAGCACCGAATCCGCGGCGACCATTGCGTTGATCGTCAGGAGGTTAAGGGATGGTGGACAATCGATGAGAACATAGTCGTAGCCGCTATTGCCGAGCTGGGGTGCCAGCGCCTTCTGCAACATACGACTGCGGTCCTTGTTCGACACGAGTTGAATATCTGTAGAGGCCAGGTCGGTGGTGGCGGGACAAAGCCAGAGGCGCGGGACACCTGTCTCCTGTGCGACAGACGCCAGGACTGCTCCGCCATGCAAAAGGTCATAGGTGTTGGCGTCCCTCTCGGCGCCTGCGATCCCGAGGCCGGTGGAGGCATTGCCCTGCGGATCGAGGTCGATGAGAAGGACTTTTCTTCCCGTTTCCGCGAGCGCCGCAGCAAGATTGATTGCCGTCGTCGTTTTTCCGACTCCGCCCTTCTGGTTCGCAACCGCGATGATACGGGGCCGCCTGTCCAGCGTTTCAGCTTTCACGTGAGAGATCTCCAATCTTGAGGATGACGCCTGTGGGGTCAGTGCGGCTTGCTACCGTTTCGAGATTGAATTTCCACATTCCCTCGATCTGCCCCAATTCGGCATCGACTGAACGACCTTTAGGGAACAATCCTATACTGGAACCATGTCCGTGTGTATAGAGAAGCTTCAGAAGAGTTCCGAGTTCGGCGAGGGCGCGGGCCGACACGACATCGGCGTGCAACGGTGGGAGGTGTTCAGCGCGTGAAACAAGGACCTTCGAAGTTATACCTGTCTCGCGAATTACCGTCTCCAGGAAGACGGCCTTCCGGCGATCGCTTTCCACCAGGGTAAGATGCAGATGCGGGATCTTCTCAGCTGCAACTATAGCAATCGGGAGGGCTGGTAGGCCGCCACCTGACCCAAGGTCTACCCAAGTCTCTGCGGTGTCAGGAATCAACTGCAGGAGTTGAAGGGAGTCCAGTAAGTGGCGAGATCGAAATTGCTCAAGACTCCGCGGAGATACAAGGTTGATAGATTGGTTCCAGCGCCGCAGAAGGTGTTCGTAGCAAGCCAGCCTCTCCTGTGTTTCACGTGAAACACTGGTGACCCGAGAGCTTGAACACATAAGGCTACCTACCGCTTACTGACCCAGCTGCCTTGACCGACCGCCTGATACGCGCGGCGAGCAGTGTCAGAGCTGCCGGAGTCATGCCTTCGATCCGCCCCGCCTGATCAAGGGTCTCTGGCCGGATCTCAGAAAGCTTATGTTTCAGTTCGTTGGAAAGTCCCCCAATGCTCCCATAGTCCATATCGGCCGGCAGCGCCAAGGACGCGTCTCTTTGAAGCGCCTCGATCGCGGAAGCCTGCCGTTCGATGTAATGATAATAGACAGCCTCGCGCTCGAGTTGATGCGCGATCTCACGATCCAGACATGCGGTCGCGGGAATCAGTTCTGTGAGCGCCGAGACACACGCGCCCGGCAGCGCAAGCACTTCCATTCCGTTGCGTCGCACTCCATCATTCTTTACACGCAAGCCGGAAAGCTCAAGATCGTTCGGTGTGAAGGTCGCCGATTCAAACACTGCGCGTGCCCCCGACAGCCTCTCACGTTTCCGTGAAAATTGCTCCTCCCGCTCTACCGTCACACAACCCACGTCAATCCCAAGAGGTGTCAGCCTTTGATCCGCATTATCTGGTCGCAGATTCAATCTAAACTCGGCGCGTGATGTGAACATCCGATATGGTTCCGTTACCCCTCGGGTTACGAGATCGTCTATCATGACCCCGATGTAGCTATTGGCCCGCGTCAACTTAAGCGGGTTCCTTCCAAGAGCCAAAGCCGCAGCATTCACACCTGCGATGAGCCCCTGCGCAGCAGCTTCTTCATATCCTGTTGTTCCGTTGATCTGCCCGGCGAGGAACAATCTCGGCAACTCCCGGAGTTCGAGGGATAGATTGAGGCCCCGAGGATCCACGTAATCGTACTCCACTGCGTAGCCGGGTTGTTGAATGCGCGCATACTCCAGACCTACAATCGATCGTACATACTCTTCCTGTACATCACGCGGCAGGGAGCAAGAGATCCCATTGGGGTAAACCGCATTCGACTGCAATCCTTCCGGTTCCAGAAATACCTGATGCGTGCTCTTGTCCGGAAACCGTTGCACCTTGTCCTCTATCGATGGACAATACCTTGGTCCTGGTCCGGAAATCTCCCCCGAAGCCATCGCAGAACGATGTATGTTCGTACGGATGATTTCATGCGTCTTTTCGTTCGTATGAGTTATCGCGCACGACATCTGCTCCAGAATGGGCTGCAGGGAAAGAAATGACAGCATTGTGGGTTCATCATCGGAACCTTGTTCTTCCAACACCGACCAGTCGATGGAACGACTGTCCAGCCGTGGCGGCGTCCCCGTTTTCAACCGCCCCATGCGCCCGCACACCTCACGTAACCGCTCACCGATCTGGCTGACCGAGCGCTCACCGATCCGGCCAGCGGTATATACCTCATCACCTATGTGTATCCTGCCGCCCAGGAAGGTTCCCGTCGTCAATACCGTGGCACGTGCACCAATCCGTGTACCATCTTGAAGCAGGACCCCAGCCGTGCGACCCGAACGAGTGATCAGATCACACACCTCGCCTTCGATAACTTCCAACATTGGCAGCTTTCTCAGCTGCATCTGGACCGCGTTTCGATACCGATCCCGATCGGCTTGTACCCTGGGGCCTTGAACTGCAGGACCCTTACTTCTGTTCAACAGCCGAAACTGAATACCAGCACTGTCTGCGGCTCGTGCCATCACACCATCCAGCGCGTCGATCTCGCGTACAAGGTGCCCCTTTCCGAGCCCTCCGATCGCTGGGTTGCACGACATTACGCCGATGGAGTCCTGCCTGAGAGTTACCAGAGCGACCGACGCACCCATCCGGGCCGCTGCTGCTGCGGCCTCGGCGCCTGCGTGCCCGCCCCCGATCACCACCACATCAAAATGTTTCACGTGAAACACTCCTACTTCCCAATACAGAATCCACTGAAGATGTCATCCAGAACGGCCTCCACGTCGATCTTCCCCACGAGAACGTCCAGACTCGACACCGCAAACCGCAGCTCCTCGACCAGTTTCTCAGCCGCGGCACCCTCCTCGTCAATCCCATCAATCAAGCGCTGCAGCGCCCCGATCGCGCTGCGTAGCGACCTCCTGTGGCGTTCACGTGTCACCACACCGGCACCTGCACAACGCTGCGACAACACCTCTGTTATCCTCGTGAGCAGGTCCTTCACCCCCTCCCCGGTCAACCCAGAAACCGCACCCTCCCGTTCACCATAAAGATCGGCCTTTCCCCGCACGACAATATCGTTATCCCGCAAGAAAAGCGCACTGACTTCATCGAATTCCTCAACCAGAAAAACACGCAGATCGGAGTCTTCCACCCGGGACATGCTACGCGCGACACCGATCCTCTCGACTGGATCGACTGCTTCACGCATCCCCGCTGTATCGAGAAATGTTACCGGCAGCCCATCAAGGTCCATTCGGACTTCGATAATATCACGTGTGGTCCCTTCATGCTCAGATGTAATCGCCGCCTCCCGACCGGCCAAAGAATTCAGCAATGTCGACTTCCCTACATTCGGGCGGCCCACAATCGCGACTTCAAAACCTTCGCGTATCCGTTCTGCCGTATGGGACTCGTCAAGCTCTGCACGCAGCTCGGTCAAGACCGTATGGCACAACTCCCTGACCTCACCTTCGACTGAATCCGGCACGTCTTCATCCGAAAAATCTATCGTCACTTCGAGAAGACTCATCGCGCGAATCAGGCGCCAACGCCAATTCCCGCTCTTTTCCCTCATCTCCCCCGAAAATGCTCTGAGCGCTTGCCTTCTCTGGATCTCGGTTTCCGAATCGATGAGGTCTGCAAGGCCCTCGACCTGCGCAAGATCCAGGCACTCATTCTCCAGTGCTCGACGTGTGAACTCCCCTGGCTCCGCCATCCTGAAACCATCGATCGCTTCCAGCTCCTGCAGTACGGCGTTGACAACCGCGACGCTACCATGCAGCTGAAACTCGACGACATCTTCACCTGTAAAGCTGCCACCACACTCGAAGTAGAGCACCAACCCGACATCGATCAATTCGCCAGCGCGCGTTCGGATTTTTCGCAATGCCGTACTCCGCGGCGGCGGCAACGTTCCACATAGCTGCATCGCCCCTGCATGCGCGTGCGGGCCGGAAATCCTTACGACCGAAACACCGGCTCTTCCCACGACCGTCGCGGGTGCGAAAATGGTATCCATCTCACCCTCGACACCGGCTCTAGGAATTCATCGACTCAAAGAACTCGTCGTTCGTCTTCGTCTGTTTGAGCTTCGATATCAGGAACTCGATCGCATCCGTCGTTCCCATCGGATTGAGAATCCGGCGCAGCACGAACGTCTTTTGCAGATCCGTCTTTTCGATGAGAAGCTCTTCCTTGCGTGTGCCCGACTTCAAGACATCGATCGCCGGGAAAACGCGCCGATCCGCCACCTTCCGATCTAGCACCAGTTCCGAGTTCCCGGTTCCCTTGAACTCTTCGAAGATCACCTCGTCCATCCGACTCCCCGTCTCTATCAGAGCGGTGGCGATGATTGTCAGTGACCCGCCTTCCTCGATATTGCGCGCCGCCCCGAAGAATCGCTTGGGACGCTGCAGCGCATTCGCATCTACACCCCCGGTCAGCACTTTCCCGGAACTCGGAACCACCGTATTGAAGGCCCGGCCCAGCCGGGTAATTGAATCCAGCAGGATCACGACGTCGCGCTTGTGCTCGACGAGCCGCTTCGCCTTCTCGATCACCATCTCGGAGACCGCGACATGGCGTGACGCCGGTTCATCGAAGGTTGATGACACGACCTCGCCACGCACGCTTCGCTGCATGTCTGTCACTTCTTCCGGTCGCTCATCGATCAGCAGAACAATCAGGTAGCATTCGGGATGATTCCTCGCGATCGAATGCGCAATGTTCTGAAGAAGGACCGTTTTCCCCGTCCGAGGCGGAGCCACGATCAGCCCGCGCTGCCCCTTACCCATCGGCGCAACGATGTCGATGATGCGCGCCGACCTGTCCTTTGTCGCAGGATCGTCGGTCTCCATGCGCAGTCGCTCATCAGGATACAAGGGCGTAAGATTGTCGAAATGCACCTTGTGACGCGCACGTTCCGGCGCATCGAAGTTGATCGCCGTTACGCGCGTCATTCCGAAATAGCGCTCATTCTCCCCCGGCGCCTGTATCAAGCCCTCGATCGTATCGCCTGTCCGCAGGGAAAAATGCCTGATGATGTCCGGCGAGACATAGATGTCATCCGGTCCCGGCAGATAATTCGCCTCCGTCGATCGCAGGAAGCCGAACCCATCCTGCAATACTTCGAGCACACCATCACCCGAGACTTCCCAACCTTCCTCTGCCCGCTCCTTCAGGATGGAGAACATCATCTCGCCCTTGCGCATGGACGGTGCGTTCTCGATCTCCAGCTCTTCGGCCATCGCCAGAAGATCAGCCGGGCTCTTGGCCTTGAGGTCGGAGAGATTCAATGTCTGTTCCATGATGGAAGTATCCTGCAGCTCAGCGTGCGACTCTGCCGCGATTTCTGAGGGAACTGAAGCCGGACGGCTCCTCGCTTCGCTCTACGCCCAGCGGCTCGCAGTGTCAATCGCCTCAGAACTTGACCACCACCGACAGAACGATCGCAACCATCAGGACCGTGGGAACTTCGTTCATCAACCGGTACTGGCGACCCGACAGCGGAACCAAACCGTCGGCCAACTGCCGGCGTTGTTTGCCCAACCATAGGTGAAATACCGTCATCGCTATGACACCGACGGCCTTTATCCAGGGCCATGCCATCGTCCATTGAACCGCACCCGGTGTCGCGACAAGCAGCATCCCGAAGGCCCAGCTCGAAATCATTGCCGGTGCCATGATGACACGCAACAACCGCTCCTCCATCACCGTCAGGACATCCGCGATCCCGCTGTTCGATTGGCCGCGCTCGACATGATAAACGAACAGCCGGGGCAAGTAGAACAGCCCCGCCATCCACGCGATGACCGACATCACATGAATGGCCTTCGCCCAAGGGTAGATCGTCCAGAGTAGGTCAGTCACTGCACACCCACAAGCTACGGAATATACTTGGAAAAGAAAGACTCTAGATGATGGTGTTATCGTGTGGACAAGTGGAATTCAAATCTTATCCACCAAGTTGTCCTAGTGATCGGTTGGTTCAGAGCCATCGCTAGATTGTACCGACGTGAATATTTTTTGTTTGTTTTTAGTATTTTATAGCGAACCATCTGCCTGAACTGCGCTCAAACCCAGGATGAAACCCCGGCTCTGAGCCAGTTGTCCACACCCTGTCGGAACGGACTTTGCCCATGTATGGAATCCGGTATATCCCGCGATCGGTCCCCGGCGTCGGCGCGTATCCTGAAACCGAGTGGCGTCCAGCGGCCTCTCAGGACGCTTGTCCACCAACTACACAGCAGGATATCCACATGCAGCCCACACTCATCCTGGCCTCCGCCTCGACGACACGCGCGAAACTCCTTCGCGCGGCCGCTATCGACATCGAGCCGGTGCCCGCGCGCCTCGACGAAGCCGCGATGACGCAGGCCATGCTGGACGAGGGCGCCACGCCGCGGGATCTGTCAGACGTTCTCGCAGACCGAAAGGCGCGCAAGGTATCGGCGCGATATCCCGATCGTCTCGTTCTCGGTTGCGATCAGGTCCTGTCCATCGGCGACCGGGTATTCGGCAAGCCCGAGACACCACAAGCCGCCACCACGCAGCTGCAAACGTTGCGCAACACCACCCATCAACTGCATTCCGCTGCCGTGCTCTACCGTGAGGCAGCCCCCGTCTGGCGTCATGTCGATGTCGTCAGCCTCACGATGAGACACTTCAGCGATGCCTATCTGCACGGCTACGTCCAACGCAACTGGCATGAGATCCGGCACTGCGCCGGCGCATATCAGCTCGAATCCGAGGGCGCGCGTCTGTTCACCCGGATTTCCGGCGATTACTTCAGTGTCCTCGGCTTGCCTCTTCTGCCGCTGCTTGATTACCTGATCGCCGCGGAGGTAATCGAATCATGAACGACTCAATCCCGCTCGCAGGGGTGATCGGTCAGCCGGTGGCGCACAGCCGCTCGCCGGCGTTGCACGGGCACTGGCTTGCCCGCTACGGCATAGCCGGACACTATGTGCCGCTGCACGTGACGCAGGCCGACCTCGCGGCGGTGTTGCACGCGCTGCCGCGCATGGGGTTTCGGGGCGTCAACGTCACCTTGCCGCACAAGGAAGCCGTGCTTGCCCTCGCCGATGTCGTGACGGATCGGGCTGCGCTCATCGGTGCGGCGAACACATTGATATTCCGTCAGGATGGAACGCTGCACGCCGACAACACGGATGGCTACGGGTTTGTGGCCAGTCTGCGCCAGCAGGTGCCGGGCTGGGATGCCGGGGCCGGGCCGGCGGCAGTTCTTGGTGCTGGCGGCGCGGCACGGGCCGTTGTGGTGTCCTTGCTGGACGCCGGTGCCCCGATCATTCGCATCAGCAACCGGTCGCGGGCTCGCGCCGAAGCCCTGCGCCATGAGTTCGGGGGGCGCATCGAAGTTCATGACTGGGTGCACGCCGCAGACATGCTCGAATCGGCGACGACTGTCGTCAATGCGACATCGCTCGGCATGCAGGGGAAACCACCGCTCAACATATCGCTTCATCGCCTCGGCTCCGAGGCCGTCGTGTCTGATCTCGTCTACACGCCGCTTCGAACGGAATTCCTAAACTCTGCTGCGCAACGGGGATGTTCCGTGGTGGATGGGCTCGGAATGTTGCTTCACCAGGCGGTACCGGGTTTCGAACGTTGGTTCGGGCAGCGACCCGCCGTCGATGCCGCCGCACGCAGCGCGGCGCTGGGATGACGCAGCCACCCTTCAGATTGGGCTTGACCGGTTCCATCGGAATGGGAAAGTCAACGACTGCGCGCATGTTCATGGATGCCGGCATACCAGTCTGGGATGCCGATGCTGCGGTGCACCGGCTTTATGCGCCAGGGGGCGGTGGTGCCGACGCACTGCGGGAGCATTTCCCGGATGTGGTGCAAGACGATGGCAGCGTTTCCCGCGCCAGGCTGCGCAGCATCGTCGCGCAGGATCCGCAGGCCTTGCAGCGCCTCGAATCCGTGATCCATCCTCTGCTCGCTGCCGACAGGGCGGCCTTTGCCAGAACATCAGCGCAAGCGGGATCGGATCTCATCGTGTTCGACATACCGTTGCTGTTCGAAACCGGCCTCGACCGCGAGATGGACTCGGTACTTGTGGTCACGACTTCCGCCGAGGCGCAACGCGCACGCGTCCTTGCGACGCGGGACATTTCCGAGGCCGATCTCGACGCCCTGCTTGCCCGTCAGATGCCTGATGCGCAGAAGCGCCGCGGAGCCGATTTCGTGATCGAAACCCATACTCTGGAACAGACGGGCAAAGCAGTGAACGCGTTGATCGATCATATCAGGGAGCTGCGGAATGCGTGAAATCGTGCTCGATACTGAAACCACAGGTTTCGATCCGATGGAGGGCCATCGAATTGTCGAGATCGGCGCGGTCGAACTCGTCAATCACATGCCTACGGGTCGAAGCTATCACCAGTATGTCAACCCCGAACGCGCCATGCCCGAGGATGCTTTTCAGGTGCACGGCCTCGGCGATGCGTTCCTGCGCCAGCAACCCGTCTTCGCGCAGATCGTGGACCAGTTCGTCGACTTCATCGCCGATACCCGTCTCGTTATCCATAATGCCAGCTTCGACATGCGGTTCATCAATGCCGAGCTGTCCTGGGCAAAGCGGGCCGAGCTTCCGATGGACCGCGCGCTTGATACGCTTGCGCTGGCCCGTCGGAAGTTTCCCGGCGCACCGGCGTCGCTCGACGCGCTGTGTCGACGCTTCGGCATCGACAATTCAGCGCGCGAAAAGCACGGTGCTCTGCTGGACTCCGAGATCCTCGCGGAGGTCTATCTGCAGCTGATCGGCGGACGGCAGCCCGATTTCGCGCTTGGCGCCCGGGAGCGCAGCGCGCGTGAGGAACCGTCGTCCGCAACATCGCGTGGATGGCAACTTCCATCCCGGCCTGCACCGCTTGCGCCCCGCCTCACCACTGCGGAGAGAGCCGCCCATGCCGATCTTGTCGAACGGCTGGGCGACGCTGCGCTCTGGCGAAGCTTCGAATGACCGATCAGGCGTTCTGCGTGTCGGCGCCTTCGGTCTTCTTCTTTTCCGCCTGACGCGCCAGCTCCTGCCGGTAAAGGGCCAGGAAGTCGATGTTGTCGAGATTGAGCGGTGGAAAGCCGCCATCGCGCGTGACATCGCTGACGATCCGCCGCACGAAGGGGAACTGCATCCGCGGGCACTCGATCAGCAGGAAGGGATGAAGCTGCTCCTGCGGCACGTTCTCGACATGGAAGATGCTTCCATATTCGAGCTCGAGCAGGAACATCGACTCCCCGCTTTCCTTCTCGCGCGACTGGATCTTGTACTTCTGAATGATCTCGTACTGGTGCTCGGTCTCGCGCCGGCGCGCGTCAAGGCTGACCTGTACCTGAATATCCGGCTGGACATTCGCACTCTTCGTACCGCGGGTTGCCAGCACGTTCTCGAAGGACAGATCGCGCACATACTGCGACAGGATCTGCATCTTTACCTGTGGAGCCTGTTGCTTCGCGTCCTGCGCCCCGGTCTGCGCCGCGGCGCCGTTGCCGTTCTCGGCCATGTCGTCCTCTCCTGCAGAA
>CAZMBT010000012.1:0-20723 GCA_964564395.1 uncultured Alkalilacustris sp. | reverse complement strand
CCTGCACCATGCCGTTGCGATTGGCCGAGAACGGGCGGCAGGCATCGCGCGACATCACGCGCAGACCTTCCCATGCCTTGACGCCGCCAAAGCACAGCATCGATTCCGACCCGCCGGTCACCATCACGTCGGTCATGCCCGACCGCACCATGTGGAAGGCCTGGCCCATCGCATGGTTCGACGACGCGCATGCCGTGGCCACGGTAAAGCCCGGCCCGCCGAGATTGAACTCCATGGAGACATGGCTCGCCGCCGCGTTGTTCATCAGCTTGGGCACGACGAAGGGATGAACCCGGTTCTTGCCCTCCTCGTAGACGGTCCGGTAATTCTCGTCCCAGGTGGTTACGCCGCCGCCGGCCGTACCCAGGATAACACCGGTGCGCTCGGCAAGCTCGCCGTCGAATGCCAGGCCCGACTGGGCAATCGCGGCGCGCGCCGCATGCAGCGTGAACTGGGTAAACCGGTCGAAAAGGGAAATCTGCTGTCGGTTGAAATGGCTATGGGGATCCCAGTCGTGCACCTGGGCGCCGATACGGATCGCGAGCCGCTCGACATCGCGAAAGTCCAGCTCCGAGATGCCGCAACGACCTTCGCGAAACGCCTCCAGCGTGCCCGGAACGTCGCGTGCCAGCGCGCTGATGCAGCCGGCCCCGGTTATGGCGACCCGTTTCATCCCTTCTGTTCGGCGACGAGCTGCTCCACGGCCTGCACGATGGCCGCGACGGAGGAAATGTCGAATTCGCTCTCGGTCGGTTCATTGGCGTTGAAGGGCACCGAGATGTCGAAGGCCTCCTCGATCGCGAAGATGGCTTCGACCAGCCCGAGGCTGTCGATCCCCAACTCCTCGAGCGTCGACTCCATCTTTACATCGGAAACATCAAGCACCGCCTGCTCGGCGATGATCGCGATCACCTGCTCACGCACTGCGTCGGGCATGGTCTCTCTTTCCCAGTTGGACCGACTTCCGTTTAGTCAATGTCACCGCGTTTGGAAACAGCTTTGTCAAGCGCGGCCACGCGCTTGACGAGTCGGGGCAACCTGCGCAGCGCCTTGTGTATTTCCAGCTGGCGCGACATCTCGGTCGCCGGCGATCCCAACAGCACACGTCCCGCCGGCGCGTTGGTAAACACGTTCGTCGCCCCACCGATGACGACGTCATCCCCGACGAAAATGTTGTCATTGACCGCTGATTTCCCCCCTACGACGACGCGGTCGCCAAGCTGCGCGGACCCCGCCACACCGCATTGCCCGCACAGCATGCAATCGCGCCCTATGCGCACATTGTGACCGACCTGTATCAGATTGTCGATTTTCGTACCCGAACCGATGACAGTATCCCGGATGGTCCCGCGATCGATGCAGGAGTTCGCGCCCAGCTCGACATCGTCGCCGATCTCGACCGCACCGAGGCTGTGAATGCGCGTCCAGCTCTGGCCCGGCGCGCCGGTGCGCGTTCCCAGCGTTTCGCGTACCTCCTCGACGGCGGATTTCTCGGGCGTGACGAAGGAAAAGCCGTCCGCACCGACGACCGATCCGGGATGTCCGATGAAGCGCGCGCCGATCCGTACGCGCGCGCCGATGCGGACGCCGGCAAACAGCATGGCGTCTGGCCCGATCACGGCCTCCTCGGCGATGGAGACATGCGGCCCGATACGGGCGCGCGCACCGATGCGCGCGGCGCGCCCGATCACCACGAAAGGGCCGATCGCGACGTCCTCGCCGATCTGCGCCTGCGGATCGATGACCGCAGTGGGATGGATGCCGGGCGCGATCTCGGGGCCCGGGTCCATCAGCCGCGTGAGCGCGGCCATCGCGTAGCGACCGCGCGGCACGAACAACGCGGCCTTCAGCCCCATCGCCTCCCAGGGGGCGTCGTCCCAAAGGATTGCCGCCTGCGCCCTGCCCCGCGCCAGCCCGTCAGCGAATTTGGGATCCATCGCCAGCGCCAGATCGCCGGGGCCGGCCGTGTCGGGCTCGCTCGCCCCGGTGATCTCGAGCGACGCGTCGCCCTCTATCCGGGCGCCGAGCGCCGCGGCGATATCCGACAGGCTGTGGCGCATGAAGCCTCCGCAGGTGACAACGCGACCGGCCACGGTGACCGGACACCCGCTGTTTAGCTTTCAACGCCCGGCAGCACCACCCCGGCATCCGTCAGCGCTTCGAAAACCGCCATGTCGCGCCCATACACATCCGGCCGGTACTGGATCTGCCCCTCCGCATCGCTGAAGGCCGTCCGATACACCAGATGAACCGGCACCGGATCGTCGAGATAGATCCGCGTCTGCTGCCCGGTGTCCAGCACCGTATGGAAACGCCCGACCGGGTCATCGACCTGCGGACTCAGCAACTCGTAAGCGAATTCGAGTGGATCCTCGAGCCGGACGCAGCCGCTCGAATGGGTGCGGACCAGCGTGTCGAACAGCGACCGATGCGGGGTGTCATGCAAATAGATCGCATGCGGGTTCGGGAACATGAACTTCACGCGGCCGAGCGCGTTGCGCGGCCCGGGCGGCTGGCGCAGGCGGTAGGGGAAGGTCCGGATGCTGTACTGCGAGAAATCCACGCTGCTGCGATCGACGACATTGCCGCGCGCATCGATCACCTGCATTTCGGGATGCGCGTGGCGGTTCGCCTGCAAACCCGGCAGATAGTCGCGCGCGATGATCGACCGCGGCACCGTCCAGTCGGGATTGATTTCCATATAGGTCATGTCTTCCGAGAATTCGGGGGTCTGCCGGTTCGAGGCCCGATGCCCCACCACCGAGCGCGTCTGCAAGGTGATGCCCCCGTGATCCACGATACGCGTTGCGAAATCCGTCAGGTTGACCCAGATATGCCGGTCTCCCAGATCGCGATTGAGCCAGCGCTCGCGCTCCATCGCCGCGCTCACCGCGATCAGGCGTTCGCGCGGCGACTGATTGATCGCCTCCAGCGTCCGCCGCCCGGCCACACCGTCGGCATCGAGGCCGTGCCGCTCCTGGAAGCGACGCACCGCGAGCTGCAGCGTCAGATCATAGCTGCGGCTGACGCTGCGCTCCAGATGGCCCATCCGGATCAGACGGTTGCGCAGCGCCACGACCGCGTCTCCTGTATCGCCGGGGCGCAGCGTCTCGGCATGCACCGGCGGTCCCCACCCTCCGGCCTCCAGCCGGGCGACAAGCTGCTGGCGTGTACGGAACAGACGCGCGTATTCAGGCCGCTCAGGCACCAGGTCACGCAGAAAGCGCGCCGGCGTTTCGGCGCGCACCAGTTGCTGCAACAGCGTCTCTGCGGATGGGCGCTCCACCTCGCGCAGGATGTTCGGCGCGACATCGCGGGGCGTAAGCACACCGGTGCTGATATCGCTTGCGTACTGTACGAAGACCCGGCTCATGCGGGCCTCCAGCGCCCCGCGGGCGTCCTCGCTGTCCACATTGCGGAACTCGGCGATCAATGCCTGCGGGTCGTATCGATACTTCGGAAGCCCGTGATCGGCCGCCTGCGCCAGCGCGGCCAGAAAGGCCGCGCGCCGCTCGGCACCCTGCTTCCCGGTCCAGACCGGAGCGAATTCGCGTCCCCGATAGAATCGCGCGATCCCCTGATCCCCGGCAACTTCCTCGGCAAGGCTAAGCTTGTATGCGGCGAGCTGTGGCGCGGCCGCGCCCGGCATGCCCCAGATCGCGCCCGCAACGCCAAGCGCCGCAGCCAGAACCATGCCCCGAACCCGCCTTGCACTGCTTTGCCTTTGCCCGGTCATGCGCCCTCCGCATCTCTCGTCGTCAAGATTATTTTCATTGAACCCCAACCGCTTGCGCCTGTCCACGCACAATTGCGCCAACGCGCAACTCCTCGGCTCAGGTGCAGGAAAGCCACAGCCGTCAAATTTCGGCCGCAATTCTGAGCGAAATCTTGCCTACTGTGATCTGACCACACGCCCGATCGCAAACCGCACTATTGGTTCGTTCGACGAAGTGTGGCAACAAAACAAGGATCGTTCCGGGACCAACCGGGGCGGCACTGAGGCAAGAGTATCGCGCGCATCCCAGCGTCGGCAGAACGACGGATGCGGCGTCAAATCGGGGGACAGGCCTACAATGACTGTTGAATCAGCTTCAGGCGTCACACGCCGCGGGCTTATCGGTGCGTTTGCGGCTTCCGCGGCCATCGCGATGCCCGGATACGCGAATGCCTTCAGCCTCTTCTCGCGCTCGCGCTCGGGCGATGTCAGGCGGCTCAAGATGTATTCCGGCCGGACCGGCGAGAGCATCGACACGATCTACTGGATCGAGGGCGACTACATCCCGGAGGCTCTGCAGGAAATTCATTACTTCATGCGCGACTGGCGCAATGACGAGGTCAAGCGGGTTGATCACCGCACCATCGACTTCCTTGCCGCGGTACAGCAGTTGCTGGAAGTGAACGAACCCTACATGCTCCTGTCGGGATATCGGTCGCCGCAAACCAATCGGATGCTGCGCAGCCGCTCGCGCAACGTCGCCGAGAACTCGCTGCACCTGACCGGCGAGGCCGCCGATGTGCGGCTGAAATCGCGCAGCGTGGCGCAGATGGCCGCCGCCGCGCGCGCCTGTCGCGCCGGCGGGGTCGGCCGCTACTCGCGTTCGGACTTCGTCCACCTCGATTGCGGCCCCGTGCGAAGCTGGGGCAGCTGACGCATAGTCGCCCCCCGCCCAGTACAGCGTGATCCCTCCCGAACCCACGCCCCGGTCGCCATGAGCGACCGGGGCGATCTTGTGCGCTGTTTTTCGCAGCGGGCCTGCCGATCAGAACATCAGACCGGGCAGCCACATGACGATCTGCGGAAAGACGAAGATCAGCAGCACGGCCAGAACCTGCAGAAGCACAAAGGGAATCACCCCCTTGTAGATATCCACGATCGTCACCTCGCGCGGCGCCACACCCTTGAGATAGAACAGCGAGAAGCCGACCGGCGGCGTGAGGAAAGAGGTCTGCAGCGTCACCGCGAAAAGCACGATGAACCAGATCTGATCGAATCCCAGCGCCACGACCACCGGCGCCACCAGCGGCAGCATGATGAGCGAAATCTCCAGCCAGTCCAGGAAGAAGCCGGCAAGGAACGCGATCAGCAGGATGGTCAGGACAATGCCGCTCGGCCCGAAGGGCAGCCCCTGCAGCGCGCCCGAGATGAATTCGTCGCCTCCGAGCTGACGCATCGTGATGGCAAACAGCGTCGCGCCCAGAAAGATGCCGAAGATGAAGGCGGTCGTCAGTGTCGTCTTCTGGCTGACATCCTTGAGCACCGCCCAGCTGAGCTTGCCGTTGAGCGCCGCGAGCAGCGTGGCGCCGAACGCCCCGACGCCCGATGCCTCGGTCGGGGTGGCGATACCTGCAAATATCGAGCCGAGCACTGCAAAGATGAGCAGCAGCGGCGGCAGAACCGCGAGCAGCGTGTTGATGATGAGCCGCCAAGTGACCGGCGGCAGATCCGTCGGGGCGGGCGCGAGTGTCTTGAACAGCGTGGCCGAGATCATGATGTAGACGAGGTACAGCCCGCCCAGCATCAGCCCCGGCATCAATGCGCCCATGAACAGGTTGCCGACCGAGACCGACATCTGGTCGGCCATGATGATCAGCATGATGGAGGGCGGAATCAGGATCCCGAGCGTTCCTGCGGAAGCAACGACACCGGAGGCGAAGCCCTTGTTGTACCCTTCGCGGAGCATGATCGGCATGGACAGCATCGCCAGCAGCACGACCGACGCCCCGACGATGCCGGTGGAGGCCGCGAGCAGAATGCCGATCAGGACCACCCCGAGCGACAACCCGCCGCGAAAGCGCCCGAAAAGCTGGATGAAGTTGGTCATCAGCTTTTCCGTCACGCCCGAGCGTTCCAGCATCAGCCCCATGAAGATGAACATCGGAAGGGCGACCAGGATCCAGTTCGACATCTGCCCCCAGATGCGCTGGACGAACAGGCCGAAGATCCGCGTGTCGGTCAGGAAATAGGTATCCCACCAGAACAGCTCGAAGCCCGCGATCGCGATCACGCTGAACAGTATCGACACGCCGGCCAGGGCCCAGGCGACCGGAATACCGGTGAAGATCAGCGCCATGAATGACACCAGCATGGCGATGACGAGAATTTCGTTCACTTCCAGCATTCAGCCTCTGTCCCCCGATGGTATCGGTTATGATATGGCGTGGCCCGGCCCTTCTGCGCCCGGCGGCACGCGCGCGGCGCGTCCCTAGTTGCGATGTTCCAGCGGGCGCGGGAACCCGAACAGGAAGGCCAGAACCCGCATCAGCCGGGCGAGTGCAGCAATCCCGATCAGCGCGAAGGCGACGACGATGACGGCCTTGATCGCCCAGCGATTGCGAAGCCCTCCCGGCGCCGAAGATGTCTCGTTGCGCACCCAGGACCGCTCCACGAAAGGGATCGCATGCGCGATGATCACATAGATCAGCGGAAACAGGATCAGCACGATCATCAGAAGCTCGATCACCGCACGGACCCTGGGCCGGAAGTTCGAGGCCAGAACGTCAACGCGCACATGCGTGTCGTGCTGGATCGCATAGCCGATCCCCAGCATGAATCCGATTGCGTAGAGATGCCACTGTACCTCCTCGATCCAGACGGTGTTTCCCTGCGTGATGTATCGCATGCCCACCGTCGCCACGATGATTACCACCAGCACCGGCCAGATCCAGTTCACGACCCAGGCGATTCCCTCGATGAACCGCTCGATGACGTCCGAGATCCGGGTACGCGGGAACTGCAGCCTCTGCGCCCGACTGGCCGCGGACTCGACCATTTCGGTGTCGATCTCGATCTCGTTGCGCGGATCACTCATGATGGACGGCCTCCCGCAATCTACTCGCTCCCGGCTCCGCCACGCGCGGTCTACGGATGCGGTGGGCCGGCCCGCGCATGTTACTGCGGGCCGGCCCATGCTCATAGCCCCGATGGGGCATCATTCTTCGCCGGATTATTCCTCGACTTCCTCGACGCGGCTCTGCCAGTCGCGCGGCAGGTAACCGTCTTCTTTCCAGGGCCGCAGCTCCTGCTGGAACTCCATCATCGACGCATAGACCTTGCCGAACATCTCGTCCTCGGCCGAGCGGCGCTCCATCACGGTCTGGGTCGCATCCCAGAACGCGGCGATCTGCTCGTCGGAATAGGTGCGGATGTTGGTCCCGCGCTCTTCGAAGCGCTGCAGCACCGCGCCCTGCAGGGCTTCGGCGCGGGCGATCGCGTAGGCATTGCCCGCCATGCAGGTCGTTTCGATCATGGCCCGCGTCTGATCCTCAAGATCGTTCCAGACATCTAGATTGACGTAGAGGAACTGGTTCGTCGAGGGCTGGTGCCAGCCGGGCAGATACAGGTAGTCGGCCACCTCGTAGAAGCCGAGCTGTTCATCGACCGTGGGCAGTGAGAATTCGGTCGCGTCCAGCACACCGGTTTCCAGCGCCTGATAGAGTTCGCCCCCCGGCAGCAGCGTCACCGACATGCCGAATTCCTGGAAGATCTCGCCACCGACACCGGCAGCGCGGAAGCGCAGCCCGCGCAGATCCTCGACCGTCGGCACCTCGTCACGGAACCAGCCGGCCGTTTCCGGGCTGATCGTGCCGCAGAGGATGGGATGCACATTGTAGGGATGGAAGGTTTCCTCGAGCAGTTCCTGCCCGCCATGGTGGGTCATCCACGCAAGGAACTCGATCGATTCGAGGCCGAACGGGGTCGCGCCGAACAGCGCGGCTGCGGGCACCGTGCCCCACTCATATCCCATCCAGGAGTAGCCGGCGTCGATCGTCCCGTCCGCAACGCTTTCGAAGATGGCCAGCGCCGGAACCACCGCACCCGGCTCCGCCACCCGCAAATCGATATTGCCGCCCGAAACCGCGCGCAACTGGTCGGCGACCCATGGCATGGTGTCGCCAAGCGCCGTCAGCGTCGAGGCGAAGCTCATCGGCACCTGCCAGCGGATGCGCTCCTGCGCGTCGGCTGTGCTGGGCGCCGCCATCATGGCAAGGGCGCCAACCGCGGCGGCCGTTCCCAGTAGATTGCGAGGCGAGTGTTTCATGGATCTCCTCCCTGGAGTTGTTGGTAATTTTTTATTACCAATCCTGCAGAAAATCGCAAGGATGAATGAAGGCCCTGCGGCGAAACATTATTTCGCAGGAGGGGCGCCAATAAAGCAAGAGTCTTGCGCAGCGGTGCGATGAAATTCATGTCATGCCGGCAAACCGCGCATCGCGCAGGGTGCGCGCCACGTGATCGTCTCCGTGTCTTGCGGCAGCGCGGGCGCACGCCTAGAGTTATGGCACCCCGCGCGGGCTTCGTGACCGTCTCGCCTAGGAAGGCTCGCCATGTCGAACAGCACCCGCCAGGACAGCCAGAGCCCGCTGCGGCTGAGCTTCGGCGAGAAGTTCCGACTTCAGACCTGGCTGATGGGCATCATCGCCTTCGCGATCGTGCTGTTCCTGCTGGTACAGGCGAAATTCCTGCTGATCTCGCTCGCCATCGCGATCATCCTGTTCAGCCTGACGGCCGATGCGATCAACTCCATCGCCCGGCTGCGCATGGGACGGCTGCGAATCACCAACTGGCTGGCCAGCGTCTTCGCCGTCGCCCTGATCGCGTCAGTTCTGTTGACCCTTTCTGGCATCGTCGTGGCACAGCTCAACACCGTGCTCAGCACCGCGCTCAGCTATACCGAGCAGGCGCAGTTCGCGATCGCCGAGTTGTTCGGATGGATGGGCGACGATGTGGAGGAAGCGGTGCTCGCATCGATGCGCAGTATCGAGTTCTCGGGCTATCTGCGCACGGCGGCCGGTCAGGCGGGCAATCTGCTGTCGGCAACGGTTCTGGTGATCCTGTTCGTCGGATTTCTGTTCGCCGAACGTGTCTGGTTCTCGACCAAGCTGGTGAACCTGCTCGGTGACGAACGGCAGGCCGAACGCGTCGGTCGCATCATCGGGTCAATCATCCGCCGCGTGAACCACTACCTGCTGGTCAAGACCGCCGTCAGCGCGCTGACCGGGCTGATGGTCTATGGCGTCATGGCCTTTTTCGGGCTGGAATTCGCGGCGGCCATGGGCATCCTGACCTTCGTGCTGAACTATCTTCCGAATGTCGGGGCGATCGTCGCGACGCTGGCGGTGGCGCTGGTCGCCTATATCCAGGTCGACGATCCGGCGCTGGCGCTTCTGGTCTTCGTGCTTACCGGCATGATCCAGTTCATGCTGGGCAACGTCATCGACCCGATGCTGATGGGCAAGGCGCTGCGCCTGTCGTCGTTCGGAATCATCATCTCGCTGGCGTTCTGGGGCGCGGTGTGGGGCGTGCCGGGGATGTTCCTCGCGGTTCCGATCATGGTCGCGGTCATGATCATCTGTTCGCACATCCCGCAGCTGCGGCCCATTGCCATCCTGCTGTCGCGCGAGGGGCTGCCCGACACCGAATTCCCGTCCGAATCAGGCACCGCACCGGATGTTGACACCACACGCGACGCGGCCTGAGCCCGACCAGCCGCGTCACGCGTCGAGTTCGATCGTCACGCGACGGTTCTGGCGTCCCTTCTTCTCGATCTTGGCGATGCGCACCGCGCCGATCTGGCCGGTCCGCGGGACATGGGTACCGCCGCAGGGCTGCAGATCGACCTGATCGGCCCCCTCGCCGATTCCGATCAGGCGCACATGCCCCTGTCCGCTGGGCGGCTTGACCGACATCGTCTTGACCATCTCGGGGCGTGCAGCGAGCTCGGCGTCCGTGATCCAGCTCTCAAGCACCGGCAGATCACGCGCGATCAGCGCGTTGAGCGCGGCACCGAGCGCCTCCTTGTCCTCCGGCGCTTCGGGCATGTCGAAATCGAGCCGCCCGCGCCCGGCCCCGATCTGACCGCCCGTAACCGGCAGCGGCAACACGACCGACAGCAGATGCAGCGCGGTGTGCACACGCATATGCGCCAGGCGTCGCGGCCAGTCGAGGGTCTGCACCACTGCCGTGCCGGGTGCCGGCGTCGGCTCGCCCTCGGCGGGCTGCAGGATGATGGCACCATTCTCCCCCTTCACGGTGTCGGCGATGGCGATCTCGCCCTCGCTCCAGCGCAGCCATCCACTATCGCCCGGCTGACCGCCGCCCTTGGGGTAGAACACGCTGCGATCGCACAGGAGTCCGCCTTCGGGCGTGATCGCCTCGATGCGGGCCTCGGCGCTGCGGGCCATGGGATCTTGCTGATGGAGCGGGACGGTCGTCATCGGTCAGCCTCCGGCGATGATGGGTCATTGGGCATGTCGGGGTCGGTCAGCTCGGCCAGATCCTGCTGTGTCGGACGCACCGCCTGATCCGCCGACGCGGCACCCCCAGCAGAGGGCGCGTGCCGCGCGCTGAAGGGATGCGCACCACCCCCGGCATCTCGCAGCCAGATATCGCGCTGCGCGAACGGGACCTCGATCCCTTCCTGCGCGAAACGGCGGGCAATCTCGTGATACATGTCCGACTCCACGTTCAGCACGAAATTGATGTCGCGCAGGATCACGCGAACCTCGAAATTCAGTGCGCTCTCACCGAAACCGCGAAACAGCACCGCTGGCGCCGGGTTGAGCACGGCGAGGGGCTGATCCTCGGCCACCTCGCGCAGAATCCGCTCGACCTCGCGCGTGTCGCTGCCATAGGCAACGCCGACCTTCACGATCAGGCGTCCGGTCAGGTTGAGCCTTGTCCAGTTCGTCACCGCGCCCGAGATGAGATCGGCGTTGGGCACGATCACATCGGTCCGGTCGAAGGTCTCGATGACGGTCGATCGCACCGAGATGCTGCGCACGGTCCCCATGGTGCCCCCCACCTCGATCCAGTCACCTTCCGAAACCGGGCGCTCGATCAGCAGGATGATGCCCGAGACGAAGTTCGAGACGATGTTCTGCAGCCCGAAGCCGATTCCCACCGACAGCGCACCCGCCACCAGCGCAAGCGTGGACAGGTCAATACCCGCGCTGGTCACGGCGATCAGGGCCGCAAGGAAGATACCGACATAGCCGACACCTGCGACCAGCGCGTTCTGCCCGCCCTTGTCGATCCGGGTCTTGGGCAGCACCGAGCTGCGCAGCGTCCCCTGCAACAGACGCGTCAGCAGGAACCCGGCCATGAAAACGATGAGCACGGTCAGCAGATCGGCCGGCGATATCCGCGTGTCGCCCAGCGCGATCCCCTCTCGAAACCGGGCCCACAGCTCCAGAACCTCGGAGCCGCGCATGCCCCAGATCAGCGCCAGCACCGGCAGCGCCGCCATCGCCAGGACCAGGCCGGCCAATACCGGAACCAGATCCTGCCCCGCCGTGTCGTCGCCGCCCCGAACCGCCAGCGCATAGAGGCTGTCGAGCAGATCCTGCAGCACCATAAGAAAGCCGATGAGTCCCAGCGAGATCAACGCCGGAAACACCACCGCCTCGGCCGCCGGCACATAGCCGATTGCCGCCAGAAGCGGCGCCCCCGCGCCCAGCACCATCGCCCCGTGCCCGCCGATTCCCACGAGCCGGTCGAAATAGCGCGGCTCCTCCGGGTCGGGCGGCGAATGCATTCCGATCAGCTGCCCGATGCGAAACAGCAGCAATCCGCCCAGCAGCACCGGCGGGAATGCCAGCACAGCGCGCGCCGCCTCGGACAGGTCGGCCCGGCTGAAGGCGGCGTCATTGACGATCCCTAGCACCAGAACGACGCCGCACAATATCGCGAGGATCCGCCCCTCGCGCCGGCATCGTTCCGGCAGCGTCAGCGGCGAGAAGGCGCGGTCGCTTCGCGGGAAGATGCGTGCGCCCAGCCAGCGCGCCGCCAGATACGCAAAGCCCGCCTGCGGCAGGACCGAGACGAGCGCATCTCCCGCCAGCCCCATCATGCCCGAGGCCCGGATCGCCTGCATGAGCGCCAGCACACCCAGCAAAGGCAGCACCACCTGCCCTGTACTTATCAGCAACGCCCAAGCCTGCCGCCCGCGCATCGATTCCGTGCCCTCCTGCAGCGCCAGGGTGGCCCGCTCCACCCATAGCGATCCACGCGTGAGCACGATCAGCGCGAACATCAGGTACACCGCGATCAGCGGCAGCGCGTCGTGCAGTTCCGCGCGCCGCTGCTCGCTGGCGCGCGCGCGCCGCAACTCCGCGGCCAGCGCCACCCCGACATCCGCCACCGCGCGCGCCCCTTCGGGCCAGTTCACGGGGTTGACCGGCGACGGCCACAGTTGCAACAGCGCGTCGGTTTGACGCCGGGTCAGTTCGCTGTCGATTTCGCGGATCAGCCCGTCCGCACGGCGGAATGCCTCCTCGGCACGGATACCGGGTGCGCGCAGCTGCTCGAGCTGGGCGTTCAGCTCCGCACGGCGCTGCGCGATCTCGGTGGGTTCGCTCTCACCCTCCGCCGGCGCCGGGCCGAGCGCGTCGAGCTGGCCGCGGACCGTGCGGATGCGTTCGGCGTTGGCGTTCTGCGCTGCCAGGAAGCGACCGCGCTTGTCGGCGAGGCGCGAGCGAAGCTGCTCCAGCGACAGGCTGGTTGTCCGCGGCGCCTGCAAGGCCGCTTCGCTGCGGCGCGCAAGGGCTTCCCAGGCGGCATAATCGAGCGCACCTCCCGCAATCTGCGCGGCATGGGCCGGGGCGACACCCGGCACGCCGACGGCTTGCAGGGGAAGCACCGCAAGTAGAAGCGCCGCAAGAAGCGCGCGCCAGATCATGTCAGTCCTCGAAGACGCTCGGCAGATCACGCTGCGGAGCATCGAGCCATTCCGGCACCGGCAGGTCCTTTTCGCGAAGGAAGGCAGGGTTGAAGAGCTTGGACTGATAGCGCGTACCGTAATCGCACAGGATGGTCACGATGGTATGTCCCGGGCCGAGCTCGCGCGCGAGGCGTATCGCCCCGGCGATATTGATCCCGGTGGAGCCGCCCATGCACAGCCCTTCATGCGCCAGCAGGTCGAACACGATGGGCAGCGCCTCGCTGTCGGGGATGCGATAACTGAAGTCGGGGGTGAAGCCTTCCAGATTCGCGGTGATGCGCCCCTGGCCGATGCCCTCGGTTATCGACGAGCCTTCGGCCTTCAGCTCACCGGTGGTGTAATAGCTGTGCAGCGCCGCGCCCTCCGGGTCGGCCAGACCGATGCGCACGCCCTTGGGCTGCAGCGCCTGCGCGACGCCGGCCAGGGTCCCGCCCGACCCGACCGCGCATATGAAACCATCCACCTTGCCGCCCGTGGCTTCCCAGATTTCGGGGCCGGTCGTTTCCACATGCGCGCGCCGGTTCGCGACGTTGTCGAACTGGTTCGCCCAGACCGCGCCGTGATGCTCGGACCGGGCGAGCCGCTCGGCAAGGCGGCCGGAATAGCGCACATAATTGTTCGGGTTGCGATAGGGCGCAGCGGGGACCTGCACCAGCTCGGCACCGGCGAGGCGGATCATGTCCTTCTTTTCCTCGCTCTGCGTCTCGGGGATGACGATCACGGTGCGAAACCCCATGGCCGACCCGACAAGCGCAAGACCGATGCCGGTATTGCCGGCGGTGCCCTCGACGATGGTCCCGCCCGGCTCCAGCAGCCCGCGTTCCATCGCGTCGCGGATGATGAAGAGCGCGGCGCGGTCCTTGACCGACTGGCCGGGGTTGAGGAACTCGGCCTTGCCGTAGATCTCGCAGCCGGTCGCCTCGCTCGCCGCTCGAAGCCGGATCAGCGGCGTGTTGCCCACCGCGTCCGGCACATCCTTGTACATAGGCATGACACGCCCCTTTCCTTTGACCTCCGTGATAGGCCCGTGAACGGTCGAACTCAAGCGCCCGCGCGCAGGCGCTCACGTTCGCGTTGAAGCCAGAGCGCCGACAGCAGAAGCGGCCCGTTGAGCACCTCGCCCCGCACGATCAGGTCCATGAGCGCGTCGAAGCTGATGACATGGGCGCGGATATCTTCGGCTTCGCTCGCGACACCGCCCAGACCCTTCGCCGCATCCGGCAATTCCGCGACGGCAAGGTAGGAATACAGAAATTCGGTCACCGCACCGGGCGAAGGGTAGTAGGCGGCGATCTCTTCGAGGCGCGTCAACGGCAGCCCCGCCTCCTCGCCGGCCTCGCGATGCGCCGCATCATGCGGTGTCTCGTCACCGTCCACGCGGCCCGCGATCGGCTCCAGCGACCAGGAATTGGCGTCGCCGCGCAGATGCGGGCCGGCGCGAAACTGTTCGATCACCATCACCCGGTCGCGCGCCGGATCGTAGGGCAGCACCGTCACCGCGTCATTGATGACGAACCCGGCGCGCGTGACGGCGGGGCTCATGCTGCCGTCGAAGCGGCGAAACCGCAGGTCCGCCTCCTCGACCGCAAAGTAGTTGGCATAGGGCTGGCGAAGCTGTTCGATCTCGACATCTGCGGGCGCCGCCGCACGCCGAAGGGTCGCCGGCGCATCCGCGCGGGCGCGCAGCCGCGACGCCGCGCGTCCCAGGATCATCGGGTAGCGGCGCATCACCTCCCGGGCCGGACGGTCGGGGAAATTCCGCATCACGTCGCGCGCCGCCTCGACTGTCACCGCCCCCCACCGCGCCGCCCAGCCGTGCAGCGACCACGCCGGCCCGGACTGCGCCGCGCCGTCGCTCGGCGGGAAATAGACCTGGGCGGGGCGCAGGCTGCCATCTTCGGCACTGACATTCACCTGCCGTCGCGCATACCCGAACCCGCCCTCGTAATAGTCCAGCCGCGCGAGATCGCCCTCGCCGACCTCGATCAGAACCCCGATAGCCCGGCTGCCCGGCTGCGCCACGATGCGGGGATAGGCAGCCCCCGGCACTGCCAGGACGGCGTGTCCCGGCAACTCGGCGGGCATCATTTCGGGGGCATGGCCCAGCACCGCCTCAAGCAGCGGCGCGTGGCACAGCGTGCCGTACAGAAAGACCTGTCGCATGTCGTCCTTGTCTATTTCCAGCGCCGCGCCGCCCATTCCGCGAGAAATCCGGCCAGCAACCCGCCCAGAACCACCGTGCCCGCAAACAACGGATCCGCCATGTCGAGCATGTGATGCCAGGCGATGTCGAACACCCCGAGCAGCGCGTCCATGACACCCCTGTAACGAAGGTCCATCGCGCGCAACAGCATCTCGCGCACCGAAAACAGCACAAGCGCCAGCAACAGGAGGAGAAAGACCCCGCGCAGCCCGGTCGCGGCGGCGAATTGCCAGCCCCGTCCCGCCAGCGGCCCGACGACGCGCCACCCTGTCAATGCGCCTAATCCCGCGCAGATCGGCACGAACAATGACGGCACGGTTTCGCCGGGCAGGTGCGGTGTGAAGGCCAGCGCCGCCAACGCCCCGACCAGTGCGACGGCAAGGGCGGCGACGAGTTTGGCGGCAGTGGGCATGAGGGTCAGCCTGGGCGCGTCACGGCAATCTGGGTCACATCGCAGTTTCCGGCATGAAACGCCGCCGCGCAAGAGGTCAGGTAGAAGTTCCACATCCGGCGGAACCGGTCATCAAAGCCCAGCCGCGCGATCTCGGACCAGCTGTCATTGAAACTGCAGTGCCAGCGACGCAGCGTCTGGCTGTAGCTCTCGCCGAATTCATGCGTTCCGGCCCAGCCCAACCCGGCGCGCGCGACCTCGCGGCGCAGATCCTCCGGGCTGGGAAGCATACCGCCTGGAAAGATGTATTTCTGGATGAAATCGACCCCGCGGCGATAGGCAGCCCGACGCCTTTCGGCGATGGTGATGATCTGCAGGACGGCGCTGGCCCCCGGGTTCAGCCGCTCGCGCAGCGTTTCGAAATAGACCGGCCAATAGGCTTCGCCCACCGCTTCGAACATCTCGATCGAGGCAATCGCGTCGTATTGTCCGCGCGTGTCGCGGTAATCCTGCAGACGCAGTTCCACCCGATCCTCGAGCCCGGCGGCGCGGATCCGGGCGCTGGCGTGGTCGTATTGTTCGCGGCTGATGGTCACGCCGGTGACCCGCAGACCGCGTTCGCGCGCGGCGTATTCCGCGAAACCGCCCCACCCGCAGCCGATCTCCAGCACATGATCGCCGGGCGCGACATTCATGCGATCGATCAGCGCGGCGTATTTCGCTTCCTGCGCGCGTTCCAGCGGCTCCTGCCCGGTGCGGAACAGGGCCGAGGAATAGGTCATCGTCTCGTCAAGCCACAGCCGGTAGAAATCATTTCCCAGATCGTAGTGATGAGCGATGTTGCGCCGCGCCTGGCGGCGCGAATTGCCGCGCAGCCAGTGCCGGGCCCGCTCGAGAAGCTGTGCCAGCCAGGCGCCCGGATAGCCGTCATAGACGCCGTCATTGCCGTCGCTGAGCAGATCCATCAGCGCCTGCAGATCCGGGGTGGACCAGCCCCCGTCCAGATAGGCGTCGCAAAACCCCATATCCCCCTCGCGCAGAAGCCGGGCGAAAACGTCGTCATCGTGGACATGCACCTCGGCGACCGGCCCGGGCTCGGCGCCCTCGACGCGAAAGCGCCGCCCGTCGGCCAGTACCAGATCGAGCCGCCCGCGCTGCAGACCGCGCGCCATGGCGAAAGCGCGCGCGAAGTAGCGCGGCAGCCCGGCTTGTCCTTGGGTGGAGGTAAGAACCGTCATCGTGATCGTCTTTCGAATTGTTCTTGTGGTGCTGTCTACGCAGTTCAAAGCCTGCAGGTTCAATCTGCGGTGCCGCGGCTGGCCTGATAAGCTGCCAGAGCACGCTCGCGCCCCGCGCGCAGGGCAATTACGGGATCGGGATAGGGCATGTCGGGAGACAGCCCCCAATTGCGGGGCGCCGCCTCGAAAAAGGCGCGCGCCTCGGCCGGCGGATCGCGGGAAAGCTCGGCAACGAAGCGGTGCCGATAGGTGCCTTGCGGATCGAACTTCTCCGACTGCGTCTCGGGATTGAAGATGCGAAAATACGGTGCGGCGTCCGGCCCCGAACCCGCCACCCATTGCCAGCCCAGCGCATTCGACGCCGGGTCCCAATCGATCAGGCACTCGGCGAACCAGTCGCGTCCGACCTTCCAGTGGGTGAGCAGGTGCTTGGTCAGGAATGAGGCGGCGATCATGCGTGCGCGGTTATGCATGTGACCCGTGACGTAAAGTTCGCGCATCGCGGCATCGACCATGGGAACGCCGGTGCGGCCGCGCCGCCAGGCTTCGGCATCGTCGTTGTCGTCGCGCCACGGAAAGCCGTCCCATTCCGGGCGCCAATTCGCATCGGCCAGCCGCGGCGTGTGATAGATCAGATGCCAGGCGAATTCGCGCCAGACCAGTTCTTTCAGGAAGGTCTCGGCGCCCGGCGCACCTTCGTGCAGGGCCCGCATCGCGGCATGCCAGACGGTGCGCGGGCCGATTTCGCCATAGGTCAGGTTCTCGGACAGGCCGGAGGTGCCGGCGACACCCGGCCGATCCCGCAGCGCGGCATAATCGCCGATACGCTGCGCGATGAAGGCCCCCAGGCGCCCCTGCGCCGCCGCTTCGCCGACCGTGATGTGGTTGGCCACGACCGCCGCGCCGCGCCCCATTGCGGCGCCCATCCGCCAGTCCGCCAGCGCCTCGCCGACAGGCCAGTCGCCGGGGACAGGCAACGTTGCGGGGGCTGCCTGCGGGGACGGCACCTCGCGATCCTTCACCGCCCGCCAGAAGGGGGTATAGACCCTGTAGGCGGCGCCCTGCCCCGTTGCCACGTCCCAGGGCTCGAACAACAGATGGCCCGCAAAGCTGCGCGCCTCCACCCCGTCGGCGGTCAGGGCGCGCTTGACCTCGGTATCGCGCGCCACCGAGTCCGGATCGTAAAGGCGCCCCCACCAGACCGATCGCGCGCCGGTCTCGGCCACAAGGGCGCGCAGCACCTCGACGGCCGGCCCGCGGCGCAGCACCAGCCGCGTTCCGCGCGACTGCAAGGTCCGCGCGAAATGCCCCACCGCCTCGCCCAGCCGCCACTTGGGCGCGGCCCCCATGACCGCAACCGCCGCGTCATGGATGAAGACGGGGATCAACGGCCGCCCCGTCGCCGCCGCGGCTGCGAGCATCGGGTTGTCGCCCAGCCGCAGATCGCGGCGCAGCCAGCAGATGATCGGGGCCGGGTCGGTCATGTTTGCTGAGGCGCTCCTGCGCGCGGTCGCGGTTGCGGTCGCGGTTACTGCACGCGATCTAGCGCCGAGATCAGGCGGTCAATCTCGTCGGGTGTGGTGTAATGCACGAAGCTCAGCCGCAGCACGCCATGCGCCGGATCGATCCCCAGCGCGCGCAGGGCACGCACCGCATAGAAATCCCCACCGCCGGCCATGATGCCCTGCGCGGCCAGCGCTTCGGCGAGCGCACGCCCGGCCTGCCCCGAGGCGACTGCAACCGTCGGCGCGCGCCCCTGGGCGCTGCCCGGCCCGATCAGACGCAGATCGTTGCGTTCACGCAGATATGCCAGGAGCGGCTCCATCAGCCGCTCCTCATGGGCGCGCATCAGGTCATGCACCTGTGCGGCACGCCGGCGCGGGTCCGGCTCCGGCGCGAAATGATGCGCATGCAGCCCATCGAGGTAATCGGCGATGCCCGCACAGGCCGCGATCTGGGCGTGATCCGGCCCGGCGGGCGTGAACCGCTTGTAGAGCGTATCGGCATTGAAGAAGTGGGCCTGATTGGGCAGCGCTTCGCCCAGCTTGCGGCGCAGCACCATCAGCCCCTGATGCGGTCCGTAGGTCTTGTAGGCTGAAAACAGGTAGATATCCGCGCCCAGCGCGCCGACATCGGGCAGTCCATGCGGTGCGTAGGATACCCCATCGACACAGACGAAAGCGCCCGCGTCATGCGCCAGCTCGACGATCTCGGAGACCGGGTTCACCGCCCCCACGACGTTGGAACAGTGCGGAAAGCACACGAGGCGCACATGATCGTCCAGAAGCGTGGCCAGCGCAGCCGGATCCAGAAGGCCGGTGGCCGGGTCCATGCGCCACTCGCGCAGCTCGATCCCGGCTTCGGCGAGGCGCCGCCAGGGGCCGGAATTCGCTTCGTGGTCCTGGTCGGTGACAATGATCGCATCGCCGGGTTGCAGCCAGCCGCGAAACGCCTGCGCCAGCACATAGGTGTTGGCCGTGGTCGAGGGGCCGAAGCTCAGTTCGTCGGCCTCGACGCCCAGCATGGCGGCGAGCCGGCTGCGCGCTTCGTCCATTTCCTCGCCGGCGAGGCGCGATGCGTCGTACGGGCCGTAGGGCTGCACCTTGCGGCTGCGGTAGAAGCGGGTCAGCCGGTCGATCACCGGCGCGCAGGTGAAGGACCCGCCGGCATTCTCGAAAAAGGCCTGCCCCTGCAGGGACGCTTCCGCGAAGGCGGGAAAGAATCCGCGCACGTGATCGGTGTCGAGCTCGGTCATCGGCCCTCCTGTGGGGTTCGGGTGCCGGCACCTTAGCCGCTTGCGGTGCCGGCGCAACCCGCGCGCGGGCTCAATAGGGGCGCGGCAGGGCCCGATGCACCGCCGCGATATCGGCGAGTACGTCCTCGTTCAGCGTGATCTGCGCGGCGTCGATGTTGCAGTCGAGCTGCGCGAGACTCGTTGCCCCGATGATGGGGATATTGGTGAAAGGGCGCGTGCGGCACCAGGCCAGCGCCATCTGGCACGGATCCAGCCGATGGCGCGCCGCAACGCCCAGATATCCGGCGACCGCCTCGAAGACCTGCGGCGTTATCCGGCCGCCAAGCGTCGCGTTGCCCGCGCGCCGCGTTCCCTCCGGGATGACGTCACCGGCGTATTTGCCCGACAGCAACCCCGCGGCAAGCGGCGAATAGCCCAGCAGCGGAACCTGCTCATTCACGCTCAGTTCCGCCATGTCCGTGTCGAACAGCCGGCACAGCAACGAATACTCGTTCTGGATCGTCTGCACGCGCGGCAGCCCGTTCTCTTCGGCCAGGCGCAGCCACATCGCGGTGCCCCAGGCGGTCTCGTTGGACAAGGCGAAATGGCGCAGCTTGCCCGCCTCGATCAGACCCTGCACGGTGTGCAGCACCTCCAGCATGTGCTCTGCCGTCGCCGCCCGATCCTGGCCCGACGGGTCGTAATCCCAGTACTGGCGGAAATGATAGGAGCCGCGATTGGGCCAGTGCAGTTGATAGAGGTCGATCACTTCCGTGCGCAGGCGACGCAGCGAGTCCTCGACCGCGCGGATCAGCCGGTCAGGCGTGATCGCGGGCCCTCCCTCGATGGCGCCGCTGCCGGCACCCGTGATCTTCGTTGCCAGCACGATCTCGTCGCGGCAGCCCCGCGCCTCGAGCCAGTTGCCGATGATCTCTTCCGTGCGGCCGGTCGTCTGCGCGTTCGGAGGGCTGGGATACATCTCGGCGGTATCGATGAAATTGATGCCACGCTCGCGCGCGCGATCGAGTTGGGCGTGCCCTTCCTCCTGCGTGTTCTGCGTCCCCCAGGTCATCGACCCGAGGCAGAACTCGGACACGGTCAGGCCCGTGCGCCCCAATGGAATCCGTTTCATTCTGTCCCCGCCAATTTCGGCCCACAGCCTAGCGGGCACAGCGGCGGTGACAAGGCGCGGATGCGCGGTGCCGCCGGGCGATGCGTCCGCACCTCTGGTCTGGCTGCCCTGCCTGCGCTACAGGGGGCGGACTCAGCTAGCAAGGCAGGCTCATGGCGCGCATCCTCATCACCTCGGCGCTTCCCTATATCAACGGGATCAAGCATCTGGGCAATCTTGTCGGATCTCAGCTGCCCGCGGATCTCTATGCCCGCTACATGCGCGCGCGCGGCCACGAGGTGATGTTCATCTGCGCCACCGACGAGC
>CAZMBT010000011.1:0-22856 GCA_964564395.1 uncultured Alkalilacustris sp. | reverse complement strand
GCCAGATATAGCGGAACGTCTCCGCCAGCGGCTGATAGGAAACCCGTGCGTATTCGCCGAGCTGGACGACCACCGCGCGCCCCATGAGCACATTCATCGTCACGGCATCGATCCAGCCATCGAGCGGGTAGTGGAACACCGCCAGCCGCATGTCGCTGCCATGCCGGGCGGCGCCCAGATCCGCATCGCGCGCCATGCGCGCCGTCCAGGGGTGGTGATTGGCATAGCGCGCAGTGTCGGCGCCGAATTGGCCCATCAGCGTCAGCACCCGCTCGGCATGGTCGAGCTTTTCAAGCACGATGCGCGAGGCCGCGATGCGCTCCTTCAACCCCGGCCCGTCATTGATGATATCAGCGAACCCGGCAGCGCCGGCGAGGCTGGAATCGACGAAGCTGGCCATCAGGCGCATCAGCTCTCCCCGGTAGCGCGGCGAGACATTCTCCGGCGAGGTCAGAACGCCGCCGCGTTCCAGATAGGCGTCGATGGACATGCTCTCGCTCATGGGTGCCTCCCGGCCTATTGATCGTAGCTCACGACGACCCTGTCGCTCAGCGGGTAGCACTGACAGGTCAGAACGTAGCCGCGCGCGACTTCGTAATCCTCCAGCGCATGATTGGTTTCCATCTCGACATCGCCTTCGAGCACCATCGCGCGGCAGGTCGAGCAGACGCCCGCGGTACAGGCGAAAGGCGCATCCAGCTCGTTGTCGAGCGCAGCCTGGAGCAGGGTCTTGCCCTCCTTGGGCATCTGGAAGACGCGGGTGTCGCCGTCGAGCGTGACGGTGGCGGTGCATTCCGCCCCCTTCGACGCGGCGGTGCCGGCCTGCCGGCGCCGCTTGGCGCGACCAGGCTGCGAGGAGGCGAAAAGCTCGAACTTGATACGCTCGGGGCTCAGCCCGTGCTCCTTGAGCGCGGCTGACACGTCCAGCATCATCGGCTCCGGCCCGCAGATGAACGCCACATCGACGCTGTCGATCGGTATCCAGCTGCGAAACAGCTGCGCGCATTTTTCCTTGTCGATCCGCCCCGAGAACAGATCCGCCTCGTCCTGCGTGCCAGACAGCACATGGAGCACCGAGAACCGCCTGAGATGCGTGTTCTTGACGTCCTCCAGCTCCTCGCGGAACATGATGGTATTGGCCGACCGGTTGCCGTAGACCAGCGTGACCCGCGACTGCGGCTCGCGTGCCAGCGTGGTGCGGATCAGGCTGAGAACTGGCGTGATGCCGCTGCCCGCGGCGAAGAACAGGTGATGGCGCGCCGCGCCGGGGTCCAGCGGGACGTGAAAGCTGCCCATCGGCGGCATCGCCTCGAGCGTCTCGCCGGGGGTCAGGTCCTCGTTGGCCCAGCCGGAAAAGGCGCCATCCTCCACGCGCTTGATCCCCACACGCAGCGCGCCGTCATCGCGGCCGGCGCAAATGGAGTAAGAGCGCCGCAGCTCCTCGCCGTCGAAGGATCTGCGAAAGGTCAGATACTGCCCCTGCGTGAAGTCGAAATGCGCCCGATCCTCATCGCGCGGGCGCAGCGTCACAACGACGGCATCGCGCGTCTCGCGCCGCACATCCTCGACGGTCAGGGGATAGAATTGCGCCATTGCCGGCCTCGCTCGCAGAATTCAGATGCACTTGAAGTAGTCGAAGGGTTCGAGGCAGTCCTTGCAGCGATAGCTTGCCTTGCAGGGTGTCGATCCGAACTGGCTGACGCATTCGGTGTTGACCGATCCGCAATGCGGGCAGGCCACCTCGAGCTTCGAGCGCCCGGTGAGCCGGTCCACACGGGCGGCCACGACACCGTCGGCCGCCGTGCCGTCCACGGGCGGGGCAATGCCGTAGTTGCGCAGCTTCTCGCGCCCCTCGGCGCTGATCCAGTCGGTCGTCCAGGCGGGTGACAGCTGACGCCTGAGTTCGAGTTTCTCGATTCCCCTGGCGCGCAGCTGCGTCTCGATCTCGATGTTGATGATGCTGGTGGCGGGGCAGCCGGAATAGGTGGGCGTGACCGTCACGCGCAGCGTGTCCCCGTCCCAGGCCACGTCACGGATGATTCCCAGATCGACGAGCGAGATTGCGGGAATCTCGGGGTCGGGGATCTCGGCGAGCCAGCGCCATACATCGTCGGTGGAGGGGCGGGTTGTCATGGTCATGTCGTCACCATGTCGCGCCGGGATAGGCACGCTGCAGCCACTGCATCTCGGCCAGAAGATGGCCCAGATGCTCGGTGTGATGCGTGCCCTGCTTGCCGCCCTTATGGGCGAAATCGCCTTCGGGGCGCTTCAGCGTCGCCTCGGCCAGCGTGGCGTTGACATGGGCGTTCCAGTCATCGCGCAGGCTGTCCGGTGAGGGGATGATCCCCGCCTCCGCGAGCGTCGCCTCATGGGCGTCCGCGATGAACATCTCACCGGTATAGGGCCAGAGCGTGTCAAGCGCGTCCTGCATGCGCGCATGGCTTTCGCTGGTGCCGTCGCCAAGGCGCACCACCAGATCCGACGAGCGCTCCAGATGATAGGACACTTCCTTGAGCGCCTTCTCGGCGATCTCGGCAATGCGCGGCTCGCTCGATTGCACAAGCCCGCGCAGCATCGGGTAGTGCCACGCATCGAACAGGTACTGCCGCATCAGCGTATGCCCGAAATCGCCGTTCGGCCGTTCGACGAGCAACAGGTTGCGCAGGTCCATCACGTCGCGCAGGAAGGCCAGATCGTCGGCCGAACGTCCCGCCCCCTCGACCTCGCCGGCAAGGCCCAGCCAGAACTGCGTCTGACCGATGAGATCCAGCGCGATATTGGCCAGCGCGATATCCTCCTCGAGGACCGGGGCGTGGCCGCACCATTCGGATACCCGGTGGCCCAGGATCAGCGTGTTGTCACCCAGCTGCAGCAGAACCTCGAAAAGCGCGTCGCGCGTTTCGGGGGTGCCGATCCGGGGCGCGTCGCTGGCCTCGCCGGTCTGTCCGGCGGCAAGGCCCGCGGCATTCGGCGTCATCATGTCGGGCAGGGACGGCATTACATGTGCCCCACTTCATCGGGAATGTCGTAGAAGGTCGGGTGGCGGTAGACCTTGGCGTTCGACGGCTCGAAAAGCGGGCCCTTGTCGGATGGCGCGCTGGCGGTGATGTCGTCCGCCTTGACCACCCAGATGCTCACCCCCTCGTTGCGGCGGGTATAGACGTCGCGGGCGTTGTTGACGGCCATCTCCGCATCCGGGGCATGCAGGCTGCCCACATGACGGTGGTTGAGACCGTGCTGACCGCGGATGAAGACTTCCCAAAGGGGCCATTCATTCGACATGAGATCCTCCCTCACTCGGCCGCGACGGCGGCGCGGCGCGCCGCTGCCTTTTCGGCATGTGCCTGAAGCCCGTCACGAAACCAGGCGCCGTTCTCCCATGCGGCAACACGGGCGCCGAGGCGTTCCTTGTTGCACGGGCCGTTGCCCTTGAGCACCTCGAAGAACTCGTTCCAGTCGGGCTGCGTGAAATCGTAATGCCCGGTCTCCGCGTTCCACGTCAGGTCGGGGTCGGGGATGGTCAGCCCCAGATACTCGGCCTGCGGAACGGTCTGATCGACGAACTTCTGGCGCAGCTCGTCATTGGTGTTGATCTTGATCTTCCACGCCATCGACTGCGCGGAATGCACCGAATCCTTGTCGGAGGGGCCGAACATCATCAGCGACGGATACCAGAAACGGTTGAGCGCATCCTGCGCCATGCGCTTCTGTTCCGGTGTGCCCTGCGCCATCTTCATCATGATGTCGTAGCCCTGCCGCTGGTGGAAGCTCTCTTCCTTGCAGATCCGGATCATGGCGCGGGAATAGGGGCCGTAGCTGGTGCGCTGCAGCGGCACCTGATTCATGATCGCCGCGCCGTCCACCAGCCAGCCGACGGCACCGATATCCGCCCAGGTCAGTGTGGGATAGTTGAAGATGGACGAATATTTCGCCTTACCGCTGTGAAGCTGTTCGTACATCTCGTCGCGCGAGATGCCGAGGGTTTCTGCGGCGCAGTAGAGATACAGCCCGTGCCCCGCCTCGTCCTGAACCTTGGCCAGCAGGATCGCCTTGCGCTCGAGCGTGGGTGCGCGGGTGATCCAGTTGCCCTCCGGAAGCTGCCCCACGATCTCCGAGTGTGCGTGCTGGCTGATCTGCCGGATCAGGGTCTTGCGGTACCCTTCCGGCATCCAGTCCTTCGGTTCGATCTTCTGATCGGCATCGACGCGGTCCTGGAACGCGCGCTCCTGCGGGTCCATGTCGTCGCGGCTCTTGATGCCCTCGCCGGTCGATTTCACCATCTGTGCATACATTTCAACCTCCCGGTCCTCAGACCCGTTCCAGAATCATCGCGATGCCCTGTCCGACACCGATGCACATCATGCACAGGGCATAACGCCCTCCGGTGCGGTGCAGCTGCCAGGTCGCGGTCGTTACCAGCCGCGCGCCCGACATGCCCAGCGGATGCCCCATCGCGATGGCACCCCCATTGGGATTCACATGGGGCGCATCGTCGGCAAGTCCAAGATCGCGCGTCACCGCGAGCGCCTGGGCCGCGAAGGCCTCGTTCAACTCTATCACATCCATCGCGTCGAGCGTGAGCCCGGCGCGCGCCAGAACCTTCCGCGCCGCCGGCGCGGGGCCCACGCCCATGATCCGCGGCTCCACCCCGGCTGCGGCCATTCCCACCACCCGTGCGCGCGGTGTGAGGCCGTGGCGTTGCGCGGCGGCGTCGCTCGCGACCAGCAGGCCCGCCGCGCCGTCATTCACCCCCGAGGCGTTGCCCGCCGTCACGCTGAGATCGGGCCCATTGACGCCCTTGAGCTTGGCAAGCTGCTCCACGCCGGTTCCGGGGCGTGGATGTTCATCGCGATCGACGACGATCGGGTCACCCTTGCGCTGGGGCACGGTCACCGGGGCGAGTTCCTCGGCGAAGCGCCCGTCTTCCTGCGCGGCGGCCCAGCGTTCCTGACTACGTGCCGCAAAAGCGTCCTGATCCGCGCGCGAGACGCCGAAATCGGCCGCGACGTTGTCGGCCGTCTGCGGCATCGAGTCGATTCCGTACTGCGCCTTCATCTTCGGGTTGACGAAGCGCCAGCCGATGGTCGTGTCGTGAATCTGCGCCGCGCGGGAAAAGGCGGTTTCGGCCTTCGGCATGACGAAAGGGGCGCGGCTCATGCTCTCGACGCCGCCGGCGATCGCGAAATCCATGTCTCCGGCGCGGATACCCCGCGCGACGATCCCGACCGCATCCATGCCCGAACCGCAGAGCCGGTTCACCGTGCTGCCGGGAACACCGACAGGCAGGCCGGCCAGCAGGCTGGCCATTCGCGCGACATTGCGGTTGTCCTCGCCGGCCTGGTTCGCACAGCCCAGGATCACGTCGTCGACCTGGTCCCAGTCCACGCTGCCATTGCGCTCCATCAGGCGCTGCAGCGGAATCGCGGCCAGATCGTCGGCCCGCACGCTCGAAAGCGCGCCGCCATAGCGTCCGATCGGTGTGCGAACGGCGTCGCAGATAAAGGCGTCGGCCATTCGGAATTCCTCCTCCTCGCGGTTGGCATGCTGTCGCGCGACACATTAACCGACCGTTCAGTCAGCGTATACCATTTCAAATGTCACATCTCAACAGAAAATGCGCCGCCTTGCGTGATGTTTGATGTCCGATCACTGAAGTCAGAGGTACGCCGCCAAGGCATCCCGGCGCGCGGCCAGCATGCCGTGATCCGGCTGCAAGGAACCCTGCGCATCCTGGAAGCGGTCGGCGAAAGCGTCGGCCGACGGCGACAGTGCAAGGTAGAGCCGCGCATAGAGTCGGCGCGCCGCATGCCCTGGCCAGCCTGTCGGCAGTGCGGCCGCCGGCAGGCGCGGCTCGGCCAGCGCAACCTTGCGAAAGCTGTGAACAAGGACAAGCCGGGCCAGAAGTGCCTCCGAATCGTCGGCATCGGCGCCGGCATCGACTGCCGCCGCCAGCGTGACGGCATCCTGTACGAAGCGTTCATACGCTGCCGCGTGGGAGGCCAGCGGCCAGCACGCGGCGGCCATGTCGCGAAGACGTGCCGAGTCGCGCCTCGGCGCGATGGTCGCGTCGAGGCGCAGGGGCTCGGCCCCGATCCGCTGTCGGTCGAGCGCGTCGGCCGCCCCGTCGGGCAGGATGACGCAGCGCGGGCCGATATGTCCGATGGTCGCGCGGTCCAGCGGCGCGAGCGCCTCCGGATCGACCCCCTCGGGCAGCCAGAGGATGTGCCAGCGGGCGCCGTCGCGCTGGTCAGGCGGCGCGAACAGCACATCCGCCGCCCGCGCGAATTCGTGCCGCGCTGTCGCTGTCAGCCGATAGTAGCTGCGGCGCCCGATACGGTCGCCCTGCAGCCGGCCGGCGGTGACAAGGCGCGAGACGGCCGTGCGCACACGGCTTTCATTGATGTCGATCGCGGCGCAGCAGTCGATCAGATCGCCGATCCAGACCGCGCCGCCGCGCGGCACGATGGCGTCGCCGTAAAGCGTGACGATGAAGGCGGCGGCGCGTGGCGGGTCGGCCTGCAATAGGCGGGCGATGCCGTCACGCAGGGCCGGGGCGCGTCCGGCCCGCGAGCCGGAGCGCGCGGCGCCGCCCTTCACAGCCCGAACCCCTGCGCTTCGCAGCGCAGCGCATCCATGATACGCACCAGCTCGGCGCTGATCCCGGGTTCGGACAGCGCATGCCCAGCAACCGGCACCATGTTCAGACGCCCGCGTGGCCAGTTCCGCGCCAGCGTCCACGCCGAGGCGGGCGGGCAGATCATGTCGTAGCGCCCTTGCACGATTTCACCGGGCACGTCCCGGATCACCGACATGTTGTCGAGGATCTGGTTGTCGGAGTCCAGAAAGCCCCCGTGATGGAAAAAGTGATTCTCCAGCCGTGCGAAGGCGCGGGCATACTGGCCGGGGGTGTCGGTGCTGCCGCGACTTTCGATGGCCGCAAGCGCGTTCTCCCAGGATGTCCAGATGCGGGCCAGGCGCGTCTCGGTCTGCAGATCGCCAGAGAACAGGCGTCGGTGATAGGCGCCGATGAGGTCGTCGCGCTCGGCTTCGGGGATCGGCTCCACGAAGCGCGCCCACAATTCGGGCCAGAAGCGTCCGGCACCGCCGCCATAGAACCAGTCCAGCTCGGCCTGTGTCATCAGGAACACGCCGCGCAGCACCAGATAGGCGGCGCGCTTCGGATGTGTCTGCGCATAGATCAGCGCCAGCGTTGCGCCCCAGCTGCCACCGAAGACCACCCAGCGATCGATGCCCAGCTCGGTGCGAATGGCTTCGATATCGGCGACGAGGTGCCATGTCGTGTTCGCCGTCACCGCGGCATGCGGGGTCGAGCGCCCGCAGCCGCGCTGGTCGAACAGGATGATGCGATAGTCGCGCGGATTGAAGTAGCGCCGCATCGCCGGGCTGCAGCCGCCGCCGGGCCCGCCATGCAGCACCACGACCGGAATGCCGCGCGGATTCCCGCATTGTTCGACATGGATCCGGTGTCCGTCGCCGACGTCGAGCCGTCGCTCATCGAACGGCTCGATCGGCGGATAAAGAAACGACGCTGCGCTTTTTGGGCCTGCGGTCCTGTCCATGATCGCTCTATATAACGTGTGGAACGCCCCCGCCACGGGGCGTGATGCAAAAACCTGAGGAGACGGCATGCAAAGCGAAACGACGGCCGACCCCACCGAAATCGCCAAGTTCGAGGCCATGGCCGCCGAATGGTGGGACCCGAACGGCAAGTTCAAGCCGCTGCACATGCTCAACCCGTGCCGGCTGAGCTATATCACCGACCAGATCGCAGCCGAGTTCGGTCGTGATCTGCGCACCCCGATGCCCTTTGCCGGCCTGCGCATTCTGGACATCGGTTGCGGCGGCGGGCTGCTGTCGGAACCGATGGCGCGTCTCGGCGCCGATGTGGTCGGGGCGGATGCGGCGGCGCGCAACATCCCGGTGGCGCAGATCCACGCCGAGCAGCAAGGGCTCGCGATCGACTACCGCCATGCCACGGCCGAGGAGCTCGCCGCCGCCGGCGAGCAGTTCGATGCCGTGCTCAACATGGAGGTCGTGGAGCATGTGCCGGACCCGAGCGCCTATCTGGCGCGGTGCCGCGATCTGCTGGTGCCGGGGGGGATCATGATCTGCTCGACGCTCAATCGCAACGCCAAGAGCTATGCGATGGCCATCATCGGGGCCGAGCATGTCATGCGCTGGCTGCCGAAGGGCACGCATGAGTGGCGCAAGTTCATCACCCCGGACGAGCTTTACGCGCAGCTGCGCGACGCGGGGCTGGAGCCGGTGGATCGCAAGGGCTTCGTGTTCAACCCGCTGAGCTGGAGCTGGTCGCTGTCGTCGCGCGATCTGTCGGTCAATTATGTCACCGCCAGCATCCGTCGCGACGCCCCCGATTCCGCGGCCTGATGCGGGCGCCCGAAAGCGGCGGGTCCGCGCTCAGTTCGCGGCGGCGGCCAACACGGCGCGCGCCATGGCATGAATGGCGGGATTGGCCGCGGCGATGATGCGGCCGCCCTGCGGCGCCGGATTCCCGTCCCAGTCCGTCACAAGGCCGCCGGCGGCCTCGATCAGGGCGATGGGGGCCTGCACGTCATGCGCCTGCAGCCCCGATTCGACCACGAGGTCGATCTGCCCCGCCGCGATGAGTGCGTAGGCGTAGCAATCGAGGCCATAGCGGGTCAGCCGGACCCGCGCACTGAGCGCGTGCAGCGCCGCAGTTTCCGCCGCGGTTTCGAGTTCGGGGTAGGTGGTGAACAGTGTCGCCTGCTCCAGATCCCGCTGCGGACGCGTGCGCAGGCAGCGGCGTCCCATGGGCCCGTCCACCCAGGCGGCGCCGAAGCCGCCGGTGAAACGTTCCTGAATATAGGGCTGGTCGATGATGCCAAGGACGGGCCCGCGCGAGTCGCGCAGTGCGATCAGAACCCCCCAGACCGGCGCGCCGCTCATGAAGCTGCGCGTGCCGTCGATCGGATCGATAACCCAGGTGAGCCCGCTGGTGCCTGCGCGTGGCGGCAGTTCTTCGCCCTGCACGGCGTCATCAGGACGACGCCGGCGCAGAACCTCGCGGATGGCGATTTCGGCGGCGCGGTCCGCCTCGGTGACCGGGTCGAAGCCGGTCCGGCCCTTGTCATCTGTAACAAGGTCGTCGCTTCGGAAATAGCTGAGCGTGGCCACGCGCGCCGCATCCGCCACTTCATGCGCTGTCGCGATCAACGCATCGCGCTCCGAACTCTCGATACTGACCAAATCGCTCTTCCAGCCGCGCTGATGGACACCACGCAGGGCGCTACTGCCGCACCCGCGTGGCGTCAAGTCGTTCGCGCTTCAGGCTGCCGCTTCACCGCCCAGCGCGCGCGCCAGATCGAACAGTCGCCGGCGCTGGTGGTCGGGGATGTCATGGAAGGCGCGCAGCAGGTCCATGGCCTCCTTGTCGGAGAGGATGTCCTGGATGTTGGCGCCGCCATCCGCGGCCTCGAGCCCTTCGAAGAAGAAGGAGACGGGAACGTCCAATGTCCGCGCGATGTCCCAAAGGCGGGAGGCGCTGACGCGGTTGGCGCCTGTCTCGTATTTCTGAACCTGTTGAAACTTGATGCCGACCGCCTGGGCAAGCTGCTGCTGGGTCATGCCGATAGCCCAGCGACGGTGCCGGATGCGCTTGCCGACATGAATATCGACGGCGTGTGCCATAATAAGTGCTCCTTTGATGTTCAGGTCTAACCCCTCTGATGAAGCAACTTCCGTGCCAAAACGGAATCTGCGGGAAAGAAATTTTACATCGTCAGGCTGGAATGTGTCTCAAAGGTGATTCGCAGCGCTCGGGACAACTTTACGGCGACAATGCCGCTCCGGGTGACGGGTGCGTGGCGCCTTGGCAGAAGGACGACGCGGCTGGGCAGGGGGGGGGCGCAGGGTGCGTGTTTGCAAAATGCAGCGCATTCTGCAAACAACCGTAGGGCGATCTCGCGAAATGCGCAGACGCTTCCGCACGCTGGCGCGACACAGTCGCACGCACTAGAAGGTACGCCCGAACACCAGTGCGGAGGAAAGGCCATGCGCGCATTGCAGATCGACGAGTACGGCGCCGCGCCGCGGATCACCGAGCGCCCGGCGCCCGAGCCGAAGACGGGCGAGCTGCGCGTGCGCATTGCCGCCTGCGGCCTGAATTTCGCCGACCTGCTTTTGATGAAAGGCGAATACCAGGAACGCCCGTCGTTGCCCCTGACGCCGGGAATGGAGCTGTCCGGTACCGTCGATGCGCTGGGCCCGGATACCGGGGGGCCGCCGCCCGGCACGCGGGTCGCGGTCTTTTCCGGACATGGCGGGTTGGCCGAACTGGGCTGCTTTCCGGCAGATCGCTGCGTCCCGATTCCCGATGCCATGAGCTTTCGCGATGCGGCCGCGTTCCTCGTGGCGTATGGCACCAGCCATGTTGCCCTGGCGCACAAGGCAGGGTTGCAGCGGGGGGAGTCGCTGCTTGTCCTGGGGGCCGCCGGCGGTGTCGGGCTGACGGCGGTCGAGATAGGCAAGCGCATGGGCGCGCGCGTGGTCGCCTGCGCGCGCGGGGCGGACAAGCTGGACGTCGCGCGGCGTGCCGGCGCGGATGTGCTCATCGACAGCGCGACTGCCGATTTGCGCGCCGAGCTCAAGGCGCTGGGCGGCGTGGATGTGGTCTATGATCCCGTCGGCGGCGCGCAGTTCGAGTCGGCGTTGCGCTGCGTGAAGCCCGAGGGCCGCATTCTGGTGATCGGATTCGCCAGCGGCGATGTGCCGCAAATCCCGGCCAATCTGCTGCTGGTCAAGAATATCTCGGTGATCGGCCATTACTGGGGCGGGTACCTGGCCTTCCGCCCCGAGGTCATCACCCAAAGCCTGGGCGAGCTGATGCGCTGGTATGCACGGGGCGACCTTTCGCCGCATGTCAGCCATGTCCTGCCGCTGGAGCGTGCCGACGAGGCGCTGGAGCTGTTGCGCGGGCGCCGAACGACGGGCAAGGTCGTGGTCTGCGTCGACGAGGATGCCCAATGACGCCGACACCTGCGTCAAAGCCGTGTGACCGGTGTCGAATGACTTGAAAATGTCGTGCGATGCGCCGATATTGCGATCAACCGCAGCGTCGTGACATGCTGCGCAATAACGTGAATTGGAGGTCGTGAATGGCTCAATACCAGACGGTTCGGACCGGTGCGGCAGGCACCCGGACCGCGCAGATCGATGAGGGTCTGCGCGCCCACATGAACAAGGTCTACGGGCTGATGTCCGTGGGGATGCTTCTGACGGCCGGGGTCGCGTGGGCCGTCGGTACGACGCCGGCGCTGCTGGCGATCTTCCGCAACCCGGAAACGCTGCAGCCCAATCTGCTGGGCTGGATCGTCATGTTCGCGCCGCTCCTGATGGTGTTCGGTCTTGCGGGCATGATCAACCGCATGTCGGCTGCCGCGGCGCAGTTCATGTTCTACACCTTCTCGGCGGTGATGGGGCTGTCGATCAGCTGGATCTTCGTGGCCTTCACCGGCCTGTCGATCGCGCAGGTGTTCCTGACGACGGCTGTCGCCTTCGCGGGCCTGTCCCTGTGGGGTTACACGACCAAGAAGGATCTCTCCGGCTGGGGCACCTTCCTGATGATGGGCGTGATCGGCCTGATCGTGGCGATGATCGTGAACCTGTTCCTCGCCTCGGCGGCGATCATGTTCGTGGTGTCGGCGCTGGGCGTGCTGATCTTCGCGGGGCTGACCGCCTACGACACGCAGTCGATCAAGAACGAATACATCCAGCACGCCGCGCAGAACGATCAGGAGTGGCTGGACAAGTCGGCGACGATGGGCGCGCTGCGTCTCTATCTCGACTTCATCAACATGTTCATGTTCCTGCTGCAGTTCCTCGGCGCGCGCGAGTGATCCGCGCCGCGGCGCCGATCAACCGGCCGCCATGAGAACAGAGTGAGAGGCCCCGCCCCGGCGGGGCCTTTTCACATGCCGTCATGCATGGCAGGACTCGGGGTCCGCCGTTCACGCGGCGTCGGTTTGCGGCCGGGCGCAGCGGCCGGTGACGCGAACGTCCCGGATCGCGCGATCGTCGCCCATCATGATGGTTGCGAAAAGGCTCTCCCAGATATCCTCGGCGCGGGCGGCGCGTTGCGCGATGGCGGCCGTTGATGCGAGATCGAGCACGATGATATCCGCCTCCATCCCCGCGCGCAGCGTGCCGATACGGTCCTGCAGATGCAGCGCGTTTGCAGACCCGGCCGTGGCCAGCCAGTAAAGCTGCGCGGGATGCAGCGCCTGCCCGCGCAGCTGCCCGATTTCATAGGCCGCCGCCATCGTGCGCAGCATCGAAAACGATGATCCGCCGCCGGTATCGGTGGCCAGCCCCACGCGATGCCCTTGCGCCTTCAGCCCGGCCATGTCGAACAGCCCGGAGCCGATGAAGGTGTTGGATGTCGGGCAATGCACCAGCGCCGCGCCGGTTTCGCGCAGCCGCGCGCGTTCGCGCCCGGTCAGGTGGATGGCATGGCCGTAGAGGCCGCGCGCGCCCAGCAGACCGAAGCGTTCGTAGATGTCCAGGTAATCCCGCGTCTCGGGAAAGAGCTGGCGCACCCAGTCCACTTCATCGGTCTGCTCGCTCAGATGGGTCTGCATCAGGCAGTCGGGATGCGCAGCCCAGAGCGCGCCCAGCGCCTCGAGTTGGTCAGGCGACGAGGTCGGGGCAAAGCGCGGCGTGATGACATAGCCCAGCCGGTCGTGGCCATGCCAGCGGCGCAGCAGCGCCTGCGATTCGTCATATGCCGTCTGCGCGGTGTCGCGCAGGGCGTCGGGCGCGTTGCGGTCCATGCAGGTGCGCCCGGCCAGCGCGCGTATCCCGCGCGCCCCGGCGGCTGTGAAGAACGCGTCCACGCTGGCGCCGTGGCTGGTGGCGAAGCTGCACATCGTGGTCGTCCCATGCGCCAGCGCCAGATCGAGATAGCGGTCTGCGATCCGCGCGGCATGGTCCGGATCGGCAAAGCGCGCCTCCTCGGGGAAGGTATAGCTTTGCAGCCAGTCGATCAGCCGCTTGCCCCAGCTGGCGATGATGGCGGTCTGCGGATAATGGACATGGGCATCCACGAACCCGGCCGTGATCAGCGCATCGCCGTAATCGGTGATGGTGGCCTCGGGGTACTGGCGGCGCAGCCGCGCCGCAGGACCGACATCGCCGATATGGCCATCTTCGATCAGCACGGCCCCGGCGCTGTCGTGCTGCGCCGCCGCCACGCCCATCTCGAAGGGGTCGCCCGTGAATGTCAGGGTCTGCCCCAGCAGTAGTTCCGCCATCGCGCGCTCCGTGCAATCCGCCGCCGATGACGATAGGCATGCGGCGATGTGATGAAAACCGCAATCCCGCCGCGTCGTGTCGCAGATGCGCGGTTGCGGGGGCGGCGCTTCGCGATGCTGGGCCGGACGACAGGAGGCATCATGCAGGACGACGACGACCTCGACGACCTCGGCGCGCGCAAGAGTCGCGCCCGCAAGGCCGCACTCGCGGCGCGCACTGCGGCGCATGCCGCAGGGCAGGGCGATGCCTGCGCGCATCTGCGCAGCGCCATCGGGGCCGATACCCACGCCGTGCTGGCGGGTTACATGCCCATGCGTGACGAGATCGACCCGCTGCCGGTGATGGCCGCGTATCCGGGGCCGGTCTGTGTGCCCGTGATCGCGGGCAAGGGGCGGCCGCTGCGGTTTCGCCGCTGGACCCCCGATGTCGCGATGGTCGACGGCCCCTTCGGTGCCCGCGTGCCCGAGTCGGGCGACTGGCTCGTGCCCGAGATACTGATCGTGCCTCTGGTCGCCTTCGATGCGCAGGGAGGGCGGCTGGGCTATGGCGGCGGGTTCTACGACCGTACGCTGGAGGCGCTGCGCGCCGCAAATCCCGTGCGTGCGATTGGCTTTGCTTTCAGCGCGCAGCAGGTGCCGCGGCTTCCCGCCGAACCGACCGATCAGCGCCTCGACATGATCGTGACCGAACGGGGCATCCACAGGCCCGCATAGGTCTGTGGCCCGGCTCGCAGGCAGGGCGGGCTTGCCTTGCCATGTCGGCATGCCTAAGGGGGATGCATGCGGATACTCTTTCTTGGAGATGTGGTTGGGCGCGCCGGACGGGCCGCGATCACCGCACAGTTGCCGGCCTTGCGGGCCGAGTGGAACCTCGATTTCGTGGTGGTCAATGGCGAGAACGCCACCGCCGGCGCCGGCTTGTCGCCCGAACATGCGCAGGCTCTGCTCGATGCCGGCGCCGACTGCGTCACGCTCGGCGATCACGCTTTCGATGCCAAGGCCATGCTTGGCGGCATCGAGTCCGAGCCCCGCATCATTCGCCCGATCAATTTTGCCAAGGCCCCGCCGGGGCGGGGATTCCGGCTGTTCACGGCGACCGGGGGGCGGCGCGTGCTGGTCGCGCAGGTGCTGGGGCAGGTCTTCATGAAGCGGCCCTTCGACGACCCGTTTTCTGCCATCGAACCCGTATTGAAGGCGCATCCGCTGGGCGGGCAGGCTGACGCCGTGATCGTGGAAATGCATTGCGAGGCGACCTCGGAGAAGATGGCCATGGGCCATTGGTGCGACGGGCGCGCCAGTATCGTTGTGGGCACGCACACCCATATCCCCACCGCCGATGCGCGCATCCTGCCCGGCGGTACGGCGTTTCAGGCCGATGCGGGCATGTGCGGCGACTATGATTCGGTAATCGGCATGGAAAAGGACGAACCGATGCGTCGCTTCGTCACCGGCATGGGCAAGGGCCGCTTCGAGCCGGCGATGGGTCCCGTGACCCTGTCGGGGCTGTATGTGGAAACCGACGACCGAACCGGGCGCGCCACGCGCGTCGAGATGGTACGGCGCGGCGGGTTGCTGGCGCCGGACGGGCCCGCGGCGTGATGGGCCGGCTCGCGCCGTTCCTTGCGCTTGTCGCCATCGGCACGGCCTGGGGCACCACCACACCGCTGATGAAGGTGGCGGTCGCCACCGGGCATCAGCCCTTCGGGATCATGCTGTGGCAGATGCTGGTCTCGGCCGCGCTGCTGGCGTTGATCCTGCGGCTGCGCGGCCGCCTGCCTCTGCCGCTCGGGCCGGCCGATCTGCGGCTCTACGCGATGGTGGCGGCCTTCGGCATGGTGCTGCCGCATTTCTTTTCCTACACCGCGATCGCGCGCCTGCCGGCGGGCGTGATGTCGATCGTCATCTCGATGGTGCCGCTCTTCGCGCTGCCGATCGCGCTGGCGCTGGGGCTTGAACGGTTCCGCCCCGTGCGACTGGCGGGGCTGGTGATGGGGGCGGTGGCGATCGTGCTGCTGATGGCCCCGCAAGCCAGCCTTCCTGCCGGCGCAGCGGCCGCCTTCGTAGCCGTGGCTGCGCTGACGCCGCTGTGCTACGCGATCGAGGGGGCGTATGTCTCGGGCTGGGGCAGCCGGGTCGCCGGGCCGATGCAGACACTTCTGGGCGGCACGCTCTTGGCGCTGTTCGTGGTCGTGCCCGCAACGGTGCTGACCGGCCAGTCGATCGACCCGTTCGCGCCCTGGGGGCTGGCCGAAGCGGCGGTCGTGACCGTCGGTGTCGTCAGCACGCTGGCCTATTCGGGGTTTGTCGCGCTGTTGCGGGCCACCGGCGCGGTGTTCGCGGCGCAGGTGTCCTATCTGGTGACCGGCTCGGGCGTGATCTGGGCGATGATGTTTCTGGGCGAACGGTACTCGGGCTGGGTATGGGGCGCGCTCCTGCTCATGTTTGCCGGGCTGTTTCTGGTGCAGCCCCGCCCCGCACCATCGAAAGTCCGGCGCATGGCCGGTGCGCCGCGCGCTTGATCCGTTGTCAGGATCTGCCAAAAGTAGGACTCATGCGCCCGGGGATGCCAGCATGGACCGACGATGATTGATCTTGACTTTTTCCCGCAGTCGGAGGCGGTTGCGGCGCTCCTCATCGTCGCGGTGATGTTTGCCCTGTTCATTCGTGAGGTCTATCCCGTGGAGGTCACCGCGGTGGCGGGGGCGATGGCGATGCTGATCCTCGGTATCCTGCCATATGATACCGCGCTCGATGTGCTGTCCAATCCCGCGCCCTGGACCATCGCGGCGCTGTTCATCATCGTGGGGGCGCTGGTTCGCACCGGCGCGCTTGACTGGATCACGCAGCTTGCGGCGCGCAACATCGGCGCGCGTCCGGTCTCGACGCTGGCACTGCTGACGCTGACGGTGCTGGGAATGTCGGCCTTCGTCAACAACACCCCCATCGTGGTGGTGATGATTCCGGTCTTCGTCCAGCTTGCCAAGCAGCTTGGCGTCGCCCCGTCCAAGTTGCTGATACCACTTAGCTATTTTGCCATCTTCGGCGGCACGATCACGTTGATCGGGACCTCGACGAACCTGCTCGTGGACGGGGTCGCGCAGGCGCAGGGGCTGGCGCCCTTCACCATCTTCGAGATTTCCTCGGTCGGGTTGATCATGGCGGTTATCGGGGTGAGCTATCTCGCGCTGGTCGGCCGGTTCCTGTTGCCCGAGCGTGAGTCGATGAGCGCGCTTCTGGGCGACCGGGCGCGGATGAAGTTCTTCACCGAGGTCGCGATCCCCGAGGGCTCGGAGCTGATCGGCGAGAAGGTGCAGCAGATCGATCTCTTCAAGCGCGGCGGCGCCCGGCTCATCGACGTGCTGCGCGGCGATGCGTCGCTGCGGCGCGAGCTTGCGGGCGTCGAGTTGCAGGCAGGCGACCGCGTCGTGCTGCGCACCCCGATGTCCGAGCTTCTCGGGCTGCAGAATCGCAATGACGTCAGCCTGGTGGACAAGCTTTCCTCGGTGCAGACGGCCACGGTGGAGGTGCTGATCACGCCGGGCTGCCGGATGGTCGGCGCGACGCTGGGCGAGCTGCGGCTGCGGCGGCGCTATGGCGTCTATGTTCTGGCGGCGCATCGGCGCAACCAGAATATCGGCCGCCAGCTCGACGACCTGGTCGTGCGGGTGGGGGATACACTGCTGCTGGAGGGCGCGCCGGAGGACATCCGGCGCCTCTCGCAGGACATGGACATGGTCGATATCGGTCAGCCGTCGGAAAAGCCGTTCCGACGCGGTCACGCCCCCGTGGTCGTGGGGATGCTCGGCGCGGTGGTTCTGCTGGCGGCGCTGGGGGTCGCGCCGATCGTGCTTCTGGCCTTCATCGGGGTCGCGCTGGTGTTGCTGACGCGCTGCATCGACGCCGACGAGGCGTTTGGTTACGTCGACGGACGGCTCCTGGCGCTGGTCTTCGCGATGCTTGCCGTCGGGGCGGGGCTGGAGCAGTCCGGCGCGGTGACATTGCTGGTCGAGGCTGCGACGCCACTGTTGGCGCAGTTGCCGCCCTGGCTGCTCGTCCTTGCCGTCTATCTGATGACCTGGGTGTTGACCGAGCTGGTCACCAACAACGCCGTCGCCGTCGTCGTCGCACCCATCGTCATCGGTCTGGCGGTCTCGCTCGGCGTCGATCCGCGCCCGCTTGTCGTGACGGTGATGATGGCCGCCTCGGCCAGTTTCTCGACACCCATCGGCTACCAGACCAACACCCTCGTCTACGGCCCCGGCGGTTACCGCTTCACCGACTTCATGCGCATCGGCATCCCGCTCAATCTCGTGATGGCGGCCACGGCGAGCTTTGCCATCCCGCTGCTCTGGCCCCTCTAGAGGCCCCAGACCAGCAGAATCATCGGCACGCCCACCAGGATCACGAGCACCTCGAGCGGCAGCCCCATGCGCCAGTAATCGGTGAAACGATACCCCCCCGGCCCCATCACCAGCGTGTTGTTCTGATGCCCGATCGGGGTGAGGAAGGCGCAGGAGGCGGCCACCGCCACCCCCATCAGAAAGGCGTCCGGATTGGCGTCCATGAGTTCGGCGATCCGTATGCCGATGGGGGCGGCGAAGATCGTCGTGGCATTGTTGTTGAGGATGTCCGACAATGTCATCGTCACCACCATGAGCACTCCGAGAACGACCCAGCCCGGATAACCCTGCGCCACCACCAGCAGCCCCGAGGCGATCAGCGAGGTGGACCCGGTCTTGTCAAGCGCGGCCCCCACGGGCAACAGCGCGCCCAGCAGAACGATCACCGGCCAGTTGACATGCGTGTACAGCTCGCGTGCGCTCAGCACGCCGCTGAGGACGTAACCGATCACCACGAACCCCAGCGCGACGGGCATCGACACCAGATCGAGGCTCGCCGCGGCGATGGCGGCGACGAACAGCCCCAGCGCCCAGACAGCCAGATCGCCGCGGATCACCGGCTGGCCGCGCCGCGCCAGCGGCAGCGCGCCCAGCCACTCCGTGACCTGCGCCTGCGTCTCCTCGGGCACCAGAAGAAGCAGGATGTCGCCGGCCTCGACCTCGGTGCGGCGCACGCGGTCGCGGATCGTGCGCCCGCGCCGCGAGATGCCCATCAGCACGGACTGGTGGCGCCAGGACAGCCCCACCGACTGCGCCGTCTTGCCCTCGATACGTGCGCCGGGCCGCACCACGGCCTCGATGAGCACCATGCCCTCGCCGCTCGCGACGCCGGCGCGGCGGGACTCGCGCCTGCGCTTCAGCCCGGCCTCGCCCAGGACGGAGGGTCCGCCCTCGCGTTGAAGATCGGCTGCGGTGCCCGCGACGCTCTCATCGGCCGGGAACTCCAGCTTCATCGCGCTGCGAAACTCCTCCAGCCCCTCGGGCGCGGCCTCCACCAGCAGCACGTCATCCTCGGCCAGCACGAGGTTGCGCGCCGCCCCGAAGCGTTTGCGCCCGCCGCGCAGAACGGCGAGGATCGCGACATCGGCGGCCTCGGCCTCCTGTTCGAAGTCGCGCACGCGCTTTCCGATCATCCGCGAGTCCTTTGCGACATAAAGCTCGGCGATGAACTCCGAAAGCGCTGCGCGCCCCTCCTCGACGGGTTCGCCGCGCTCGGGCAGCAGCCGCCAGCCGATCAGCGCGACAAAGGCGATCCCGGCCAGCGCCACGACCCCGCCCACCGGGGCAAAATCGAACATCGAGAAACTCTCTCCGAGTTCGTCGCCGCGGATCGTCGCGACGATGATGTTGGGTGGGGTGCCGATCAGCGTCACCATGCCGCCGAGAATGCAGGCAAACGACAGCGGCATCAGCGTACGCCCGGCCGCGCGTCGCGCCTTGCGCGCCGCCTGCCGGTCCACAGGCATCAGCAGCGCAAGCGCGGCGACATTGTTCATGAAGCCCGACATCACCCCGCCGATGCCGCCCATGACCATGATATGCCGCCCCTCAGGAAGCTTCGCCCGGATCAGCGGCTGCGTCAGGAACTGGATCGCGCCGGACCGCGCCAGCCCGGCCGATACGATCAGAACCATCGCCACGGTCACCGTCGCCGGATGACCGAAGCCGGAGAACGCCTCGCGTGAGGGAACGAGGCCGCTGGCCACCGCGACGAGCAGCCCACCCAGCGCGACAAGGTCGTAGCGCACCCGCCCCCAGGCGAACATCGCCAGAATCACGACCAGAAGTCCGAAAAGCAGAATCTGATCCGGGGTCATCGCCTTCTCCTGACATGATCCCGGAAGTGGTGGTCCGTATCGCGCGAAAACACAACCTTGCGCGTGCTTGCATGGCGATGTCTCGCTGACATATAGGCGGTGCAACGCAACCAACCGGGGGTAGACATGGCCGGCCATTCCAAATGGGCCAATATCCAGCACCGCAAGGGGCGGCAGGATGCCGCGCGCTCCAAGCTGTTTTCCAAGCTCTCGAAGGAAATCACCGTGGCCGCCAAGATGGGCGACCCCGACCCCGAGAAGAACCCGCGCCTGCGCCTCGCCATCAAGGAGGCGAAATCCAACTCGATGCCCAAGGACAATATCGACCGGGCCATCAAGAAGGCGCAGGGCGGGGATGGCGAGGCCTATGAGGAGGTCCGCTACGAAGGCTACGGCCCCGGCGGTGTTGCCGTGCTCGTCGAGGCGATGACGGACAACCGCAACCGCACGGCCTCCTCGGTGCGGTCGACCTTCGGCAAGCATGGCGGAAACCTGGGCGAGACGAATTCCGTGGCCTTCATGTTCGACCGCATGGGGCAGATCGTCTATCCGGCCGGCGCCGGGGATGCCGATACGGTGATGATGGCTGCCATCGAGGCCGGTGCCGAGGATGCCGAAAGCTCGGAGGACGGGCATGTGATCTGGTGTCAGGCCGACGATCTGCATGCCGTGGCCTCCGCGATGGAAACGCAGCTGGGCGAGTCGGAGGCGACGCGCCTTGTCTGGCGTCCGCAGACGACGACCGAGCTGGATCTGGAAGGCGCGCAGAAACTGATGCGATTGCTCGACGCGCTGGAAGATGATGACGATGTGCAGAAGGTGACCTCCAATTTCGAGGTCCCCGACGAGGTCATGGCGCAGCTGTGACGGCGGGCGGGCTGCACCCGCTCGGGCCCGGGATGCTGTCCGCGGCGCTGGCGCTGAATGCCGCGCATGAGGCGCAGACCGGCCCGCTGGACATGGGGGCGCTGCAGGCACTTTGCGCGCAGGCGTTTCACGTGCGCGCCGCGGGTGGTGGAGCGGATGCGATCCTGATCGCGCTCGACCAGAGCGCGTTTTATCACAGCCCGAATTTTCTCTGGTTCCGGGAGCGGTTCGCGCAGTTCGTCTATGTGGACCGCGTGATCGTATCGCCGGCGAAGCGCGGCAGAGGCCTCGCGCGGCGGCTATATGCGGATCTGTTCGATGCGGCCGCGCGCGCCGGTCATGTCCGTGTTTGTTGCGAAGTCAACGTCGATCCGCCGAACCCGGCCTCCGATGCTTTCCACGCCGCCACCGGGTTTTCCGTGATCGGGCAGCGAGAGCTCGCCGATCGGGGCAAGACCGTGCGTTACATGGCGCGCAGGCTGCCCGTCGACTGACACGGCCGCGGGCCGCCGCCGCCGTGGCGCAGCGGGCGCCGCTGTTACTGCGGGGGCGGGGCGCGTCGAATATCGCCGAGGTCGAGCACTGGCGAGGCGTCGATATCACCGGCGTTCAGCAGGTCGGCCACGCGTTCGAGTGCGGCAACGATCATCGCCTGCTCCCAATCCGGCAGTTTCTCGTATTCGCTGACGAACTGGTCCTGCAGGGGGTCGGGCGCCCGGTCGAGCACCTCGCGCCCCAGCGGCGTGATGAAGATGTTCATCTGCCTGCGGTCATGGTCCGACCGCTTGCGTTCGACCATGCCCTTCGCGGCCAGGCGGTCGATCAGCGCGGTGATGGTGGCCTGCGCGACACGCAACTGGGTCGCGATCTCCTTCGGGGTGCTTTGCCCGTCCGCTTCCAGCAGCTTGAGCACACGCATCTGGACGGGCGTCAGGCCCGATGCCCGTGCGAGGGCCTTGCCGTGCCGTTCCGTGGCGCGAAGGATGCGGCGCAGCGCCACGAGGCTGATATCCGAGCGTTTCAAGTCCCAGCTCCTTCGGTTTTTGATCCCACTTCCCACTGCGCAGGTTGTTTGGCAAGCGCAGAAAGTTCCAGTCTGGAAGGACCCGGAAGCTCGGGTGCGAATCAACTGCGCAGGCGATTAGCCGAATTAACGACTTGACAGCGCTCATAGCGCAGTCAGGCAGGGATTTCCAGCAAATTTGCTTCGTGTGTTGAAATATTAGCCTCGTTGCTCTATATCAGCGGTTGAACAAAGGAATGAGGACCGCATGACCCGCCCCATCGACAATGTCGCCAGCATGGTGCGACCGAAGATCAAGCTGCGCAAACCGTCCGTCGAAGATGGCGCGGCGGTCTGGGAGCTGATCGGCGCGTGCAAGCCGCTCGACGAGAATTCGATGTACTGCAACCTGATCCAGTGCGAGCATTTCGCGGATACCTGCGTGCTCGCGGAGATGGACGGCGAGGTCGTCGGCTGGGTTTCCGGACACATTCCGCCCGCCGATGACGGAGTGCTGTTCGTCTGGCAGGTGGCCGTGTCCGAAAAGGCGCGCGGTACCGGGCTGGGGCGTCGCATGCTCGAGACGCTGATACAGCGGCCTGAATGCGACGACGTCACCGAGATGCGCACCACCATCACCTGCGACAACGCAGCATCGTGGGCGCTGTTTCGCAAGTTCGCCCGCCGCAATGGCGCGCCGCTCAGCTCGGCGCCGCATTTCAAGCGGGACGAACACTTCAACGGTGCCCACGACACCGAATATATGGTAACAATACGGATGGCTGAGCAGCTCGCCAAGGCGGCCTGAGCGGGCGCGCCGCGACGTAAGGTTACCGATTCAAGCCACTTCAAGGACCAGGACCATGTCTGCCGAGACACCCATTTTCGAGCGCCGCGAGAGCGTGGTGCGCAGCTATTGCCGCGACTTCGACACCGTTTTCACACGGGCGAGCGGCGCGATCATGACCGACACGCAGGGGCGCGAGTTCATCGACTTTCTCGCGGGCTGCTCGTCGCTCAACTATGGCCACAACGACCCGGACATGAAGGCCGCGCTTGTCGAGCACATCGCCGGCGACGGCATCGCGCACGGGCTCGACATGTACACCGACACCAAGGCCGCCTTTCTGGAAGCCTTCGAGAAACACATTCTCGAACCGCGCGGCATGACCCACAGGGTCATGATGACAGGCCCGACCGGCACCAACGCCGTCGAGGCCGCGATCAAGCTTGCGCGCAAGGTGACGGGCCGACACAACGTCATCGCCTTCACGAACGGCTTCCACGGTATGACGCTGGGCGCGCTTGCGGCGACCGGCAATGCCGGCAAGCGCAAGGGCGCAGGGCAGCCGCTGAGTGGCGTGACCCACATGCCGTATGAGGGCGCGTTCGGGGCGGATGTCGATACGCTCGCCCTGATCGAGGCGATGCTCGACAACCCCTCCTCGGGGATCGACGC